>NZ_QTPY01000026.1:0-82808 GCF_003857765.1 Burkholderia sp. Bp9016 | reverse complement strand
TCGAACGGGTTCATCGACATCTTCACGTTCGCGATATCCACACCCGTGTTGTCCGACTTCACGCGGACCTTCACGTTGTAATCGACCACTCTCTTCACTGGAACCAGAACTTTCACCACGCGTCTCCTTGTTCGATTTCACGTGCCGTCATGCCAGCATCGTGCGTGCAATCACCGTGCGCTGGATCTCCGACGATCCTTCGTAGATCCGCAGAATGCGGGCGTCCCGGACGAGTCGTTCGATCCGCATTTCGCGCGTGAACCCATAGCCGCCGTGGATCTGCAAGGCTGCATCGGTCACGAATGCCACCATCTCCGACGCATACAGCTTCGCCATCGACGCCATGTCGGTAAACGGCTCGCCGGCAGCACGCCGCGCCGCGGCCTGCAGCGTCAGCAGCCACGCGGCTTCGAGCTGCGTCTTCATGTCGGCGAATCGCCATTGCAGCCCCTGCTTGTTCGCGAGCGCCTCGCCGCCGACGTGACGCTGCTTCGCCCAGTCGATCGCGTCGCCGAGCGCGGCTTCCGCGATCCCGAGACTCGTCGCCGCGACGTCGAGCCGGCTGTTGTCGAGCACCTTCATCGCGGTGCGGAAGCCGCTCCCTTCGTCGCCGAGCCGGTTCGACGCCGGCACCACGCAATCGAACGCGACTTCGTGCGCGGGGGCGCCGTGAATGCCCATCAGCTTCTCCGGCGACGACACCGACACGCCGGGCGTATCGCGATCGACGACGAACGCGCTGATGCCGCGCGTCCCGAGCTCGGGCGAGGTTTTCGCATAGACGACGATGAACTGCGCGGCATCGGCGTTCGAGATGAAGTGCTTGACGCCGCGAATCCGGTAGTTGTCGCCGTCACGCACGGCCTGCGTCGTCATGCCGGCCGGATTGGAGCCGGCCTGCGGCTCGGTCAGCGCAAATGCGCCCAGCTTCGCGCCGCTTGCGGCGTCCGGCAGATAGCGCGCGCGCAACGCGTCGTCGCCGCCGATCAGCACCGAATCGGTCGCCAGATAGTGCGCGCCGATCATCGACGACGTCGCCGCGCACGCGTTCGCGATCTCGGCCAGCGACAGGATGATCGCGGCCGGCGACGCACCGATTCCGCCCCAGCGCTCCGGCAGATTCATCCCCATCACGCCGAGTTCGGCCAGCGCGGGCACGTAACGCGTGGTCGACGTCTCGTCGCGATCGACCTGCGCCGCGTGCGGTGCGAGTTCGGCTTGTGCGAAGCGGCGAATCGCGTCGGCCATTTCGAGGTCGGCGTCGGCGACGCCCAGTCGTTTAAGCATCGTTCATCTCCTGATGGGTTTCGGTCTGTCGCGACGGTTCGGCAGCGCCGCCGTACGCCATGCCGGGTGCCGCATGAATCACGCCGTCCTTCGCCAGTGCGGCGATCGTTGCGTCGTCGAGGCCGAGCACCTGCCCGAGCACGGCGTGCGTGTGTTCGCCGAGCTGCGGTGCGCGGGTCGTGCGCGTGTCGGGATACGCGGAAAACTTCAGCGGTTGCGCGGGCAACCGGATCGGCGAGCCGTCGGCCGCAGTGGCATCGACGAGCAGGCGCCGTGTGCGCGCTTGCTCGCTTTCGAGCGCTTGCCGGATGTTCCGGATCGGCGCGACCGGAATACCCGCCGCGGCCAGCGTCGCGTTGACCTCGTCGACCGAGCGCGCTGCGGCCCACTGCTCGATGTACGCGCGCAACGCCGCTTCGTGTTCACAGCGTGACGTGTCGGACGCAAAGCGCGCATCGTCGGCCAGCGCCGGCTGGCCGATCGTGTCGGCCAGCAAACCGAACAGCTTGTTGTTGAGTACCGCGACGACGAAATGGCCGTCCGCGGCGCGATATGCGCCGAACGGCGCGGACGTCGGATGGCGGTTGCCGACACGCCGCGGCGCAACGCCGGTGGTCGCATAACGTGCGACGAGTGCCGCGGTCAGGCTCATCGTCGCATCGAACATCGATACGTCGACGTGCGTGCCCTGTCCGGTTCGATCGCGCGCGACCAGCGCCGCGAGCACGCCCCATGACCCAAAAATCCCGCTGACCACATCGGACACCGAATCGCCGACGAGTGTCGGCTCGCCGTCGGGTGCGCCGGTCGCATCCATCAACCCGCACATCGCCTGCAGGATGATGTCGTACGCCGGCCGGCGCGATTCCGGGCCGGTCTGCCCGAATCCGGACACGCTCGCGTACACCAGCGCCGGGTTGCGCGCCGACAGCGTCGCGTAACCGATTCCGAGCCGATCGGCCACGCCGGGGCGAAAGTTCTCGACGACGACATCCGCTCCGGCGCACAGCGATTGCGCAAGCGCCTGCCCGTCCGACGTCTTCATGTCGATCACGACACTGCGCTTGTTGCGGTTCATCGCGCCGAACAACCCGCTCTCGCCGTTCGCGAACGGGCCGATCGCACGATAGTCGTCCCCCGCGGGCGGCTCGATCTTGATCACGTCGGCGCCGAGGTCGCCGAGCAACGCCGAACATAGCGGCCCCGCGAGCACCCGGGAAAAATCGATCACGCGTATGCCGTCGAGCGGCAGCCTGGACACAGTCACGGCATCTTTCTCCTGAAGGTCGGGCCGAGTCGGCCGATGCAGTGATTCTGTTCGAGCATGGCAATCAGATAAAATATCGGAATAAATTAACACCTATACGATTTTCATATGGGTACACCATGGCTCTGTCGCTGAGACTGCTTCGTTATTTCGTCGCCGCCGCCGAATCGGGCAGCACGACCGCCGCCGCGGTCCGGCTCAGCGTGTCGCAACCATCGATCTCGGTGGCAATCCGCGAGCTCGAAGCGCTGTTCGACGACCGGCTGTTCACGCGTGGCGCGGGCACACGGATGACGCTCACGCATTTCGGCGAACGCAAGCTCGCCGAGGCGCGCCAGTTGCTGGCGTCGGCGTCCGCATTCGCGACCGACGACATCGGCGACGAGCCGGGCGGTATCGTCCATATCGGCGTATTCAGCACGATCGCGCCGGTCTATTTGCCGCGCGTGCTGGAACTCGCGCAGCAACGCCATCCGCGCCTCGACATCCGTTTCGTGGAAGGCGATCTGGCTCAGCTCGATATGGCACTGCACAAGCAGCAGATCGATTTCGCGTTGATGTACGACGTCGGCCTGCCCGAAGACATCGAGCGCGAGTGCCTTGCCGAATTGCGGCCCTATGCGCTCGTACCGGCCGGGTCCGCGCTCGCTAAACGCAAGCGCGCGATTTCGCTGCGCGATCTCGCCGCGTATCCGGTCATCCTGATCGACCTGCCGCACAGCCGCGACTTCCTGATGGCGCCGTTCTGGCAATGCGGCTTGTCGCCGAATGTCCGCTATCGTGCGGTCTCGATCGAGCTGGTTCGGGCAATGGTCGCGAGCGGGCTCGGCGTGTCGCTGCTGATCACGCAAAGCCCGGCGGTCACGCGCTCGCCGCTCGTCGTCGAATGTGCGATTCGGGAATCGACCGTGATCCAGCCGCTGGTGATTGCGCGTCTGGGGCGTGCGGCACGCACGCGTGCGTCGGAAATCGCCGCGAGTTGTGTGCGCGACGCAGTCGCCGATGCGATGCGCACGCGCACCGGGCCTTGAAACAGCAGACGACCCGCAGTGCGCGGTGTGCCGGGTACGCGACACGACCCGGCATCGCCCGGGTGACGCGCTGCCGCATCACCCCAGCGCACGTTTCACCGCTCGCCCGCGTGCGCCCTCGCCCGCACCTCGGCGAACGTCGTATCGACCAGCATCCGCCCCGTGTCGAACACCGTTTCGAGCGCATCGTCCCACTCGCCTTCCAGCGCGCGATCGTCCCACGCGACCGGCAACGCCACGGTCCGGTACTCGCCCGTACGGCGATTGCGCAGCAACGTGAGCCGCCCCTTCTTCGAGCGCTTGCCCCGGTCGGTGACCGGATCCTTGCGCACGTCGTGCCACACGCCGTCGCGCCGGATCGCCGAGCACTTCATCGCGAAACGCTGCGTATCGCGATTCACCTGCTGCAGCAGCGCGCCGCCCATCCCGAACACGACGTTGCCGGCCGCATAACCCGCATCGTCGAGCGCGGCGAGAATCGCTTCGATCGACTGCTCGTCGACACCGTCGCCCTGAATCACGCGCACGCGATCGAGCACGCGCCGCCCCTTGCCGTTCACGGTCGAACCGAACGACGCGTCGAGCGCGCGCACGGTCTGCAGCACGATCGTCACCGGGTCGCCCGAATCGGGACGCACGACGAGCGTCGCGCCCGAGTCGATCACCGCCTGGCGCAGCGGGCCGCCCCACATTTCAAGGGCGGCGAACAGATCGTAGGAGTCCGATACGACTGACACGATCGCGCCGGGCAATCCGAAACGGTCGATCATGTTGCGGTACGCATCGGCCTCCCCGTCGCGCCCCCACGACGTGATCGTGCTGTGCTCGGCTGCCGGCACCGAATACGCAGCCATCGGCTCGCGGTAGAAGCGGTTCGCGGCCAGCACGCCGGGCACCGTGTCCGAACCCATGAAGCTCACGAGGTGCGCCGCGCCGCCGATCGCAGCCGATTCCGCGCTCGACACGCCGCGCGCGCCGAAGTCGTGCAGCTTGAACGGCAATTGCGCGAGATCGTCGTCGGTCTTCTCGAGAAAGCGGCGGATCGTCTGGCGCAGCTGCCAGCTGCGCGTGGCGACCGTCACCGGATACCACACGCGCAACAGCATCGTCTCGAGATACGACGCGAGCCAGAACACCTTCGGATCGTCGCATTCGACGGTCATCAGCACGTTGTGCACCGGAACGATCGAACCTTCGGGCACCGCGCGGATCTTCACGGGCAGATAGCCGTCGTAGCGCTCGACGACATGACGCCAGCCATCCTCGTTGAACGGCTCGCCGTGCACTGCGAAGAAATCGCGCGCGTCGTCGATCATCGCGTGCGTGACGGGCCGGCACAGATATTCCTTCAGCAGCATCTGCAGGCCGAAGAACAGCGTGCGGTCGTAGCGGCCGCCCCGCGATTCGACGTACGAGAACATCGCCTGCGCGTCGGGCGGGTATTGCAGGAAGTGGGAAGCCTTGTACGAATCCGTGTTGAGGATCGGATTGGCGAGAACCGCGGCAAAGCCGCCGGGAACGTGTTGCATGGCTAGAGCTCCTCTAGGCCGTTGAAGTGCCGCCGCGTCTGTCGCAGCGGACCGGTATCCGGGGAATCAACGGATCACAGCTTCCCCAGGAAGTGATACGCGATCTCGAAGTGATCCTCGAACATCACGTTGCGCATCTGCGCGAATTCGTTGAGCGGCACCCAGCGTGCCTTGTCGGCGTCGTCGCTGCCCTTCACGCGCGGCAGCTCGCCGGTCGGGAAATTGAACAGGCACGCATGCGTGATCGTGCGGCCGCGCAGCGAGCGGGCCGGATGATCGAACACCTGACGATCCCTGATCGAGCCGCGCAGCACCGGCTCCGGCAGCTTCACGCCCGTCTCCTCGCGCAGTTCGCGAATGCAGGCCGCATCGAGCCGCTCGTCCTGGTTCACGAATCCGCCCGGCAGCGCCCACAGGCCGCGGCCCGGTTCGCTGCGCCGGCGCACGAGCAGGATATGGCCCGAGTGAACGACCACCGCGTCGACCGTCACGAACGTGACCGGGTACGGCGCAGCCGACCACGCCTTGCGATACGCGGCGATGAATTCGGCCTCGGCCTTCAGCTGCGCGAAGGCCGGCTGGGTGCGAAAGCGTTCGAGCCAGCCGAACACGGGTTCCGGCACGGCCCATTGCACGAAGCTGTTGGTGCGTTCGGCGAAATACTGGTCGCGGATTTCGGTCGCGGAAATGTCTTCGGCCGCATCGACGTCGACGAGCTCCCATTGCGGGAACATCCGCAGGTAGTAGGATGTGGCGTCCTTCTCGTGGCCGATCAACCCGACCTTGCGCTGCGAGACGTCGCCGAGCGCGGACGCCACGGCATCCTGCACCCAGCGCACCCAGTCGCCGTCGTTGTACGTCGAATCCTGCACGGGCGCGATCGTCACGCGCTCGCGCTCGGACGGGTCGAGCAGCGAAACCAGCATCTGGCAGCGCTCGTCGAACGAAAACGGATCCTTGATGGTGCGGGGCTTGTCGGTCGATCCGATCAGCACGCACACGCGCCCGGCCCGGCTCAATGCCGACTTCAGCACATTCAGGTGACCACGATGCGGAGGCTGGAAACGACCAATGAAAACGAGCGCGTCGAAGCGCCGGTTCTGTTGCGTACTCATGAGGCTCCCTCAAGAGATTGAAACGCTTCGGGTCTTTCCCAAAGGCATGGATTCGATCCTAGGGGAATTCCCGGAGACCGTCAATCGAATCGCCGCTCGACTTGACGAAGTCTTAACAAGTGCGCGGCGCGGGCGGGTTACACTCGATTCCATCCCAATCCGCCTCCCTTCGCCCGCCATCATGAGGATCTCAGTCAGCCGGATCGTCGGTGTCGATCGCAGACGCCTCTTCACGTGGTCGCAGGACTACGGGCGGCGGCTCGTCTGGGACAGCTTCCTCTCCGACGCCTATCTGCTCGACGGGATGACGGCCGATGTCGGCATCGACGCGTTCTGCCGCAGCCAGTCCGGCGCGACTATGGTGTCGCGCTACATCTCGTACCGTCCGCCGCAGGTCGCGGCCATCGAAATGGTCGACGGGCCGAAGGTGCTCGAACGCTTCAGCGGCAGCTGGAATTTCACCGAACGCTCGGCCGGCTCGACGGAGGTGAAGTTCACGTATCACTTCCGCGTGCAACCGGCGTGGCTGCGCTGGCTGCTCGAGCCGCTGATCGGCGCGTTCTATCTCGTGCAGACGCGCCGACGTCTCGACTCGTTCAAGCGCTGGGCCGAAGCCGAAGCGTTGCCGCACTGAGCGACGCTCGCGCAACGCCGCACACGTGTGCGGCCCGGCATGACCGCATCACTTCCGCCCCAATGCGCCCGAACGCGCCATCGGGCATCGGTCGCGCATTTGCCAGATTCGCCGAACATGGGGAAACTACCGACGGCCGTCACCCCGACGGCGCGCCCTGACCGAGAGAACAGGGCTTTCCTGCCTGACACGGCATCGACACAAACATAATCCAATGAGCCTGATATCCCGATTCTTTGGCCGCAAGGACACCCCCGAAAACGCGGCCGCGCTGGTCGCAGCCGCCGACATCGACAATCCGCTGAGCGTGGCGGTGGTGTTCGACGGACCGCTGCAGGTCGATATCGACGCGCTGACAGCCGCGCTGCGCGCATACCACCCGAGCATGAGCCAGGCATGCGTCGAAACCGAACCGACGCTGGAGCAGGTATTCGGGCTCGCCGGCTGGAGCAACCACGTCGTCCGGCTGGTCGGCTTCGATGCACCCTATCCGTCGGACGCGCTGGAAGCGTGCGTCGCGCCAGCCCACTACGGACAAGACCTGAAGCAGCAGGTGCGTGCGAGCCGCAGCCACGTGATCCTTTACTACGCAGGCCACGAAGCGAACCCGCTCGACCAGTATGTCGCGCTGGCGGCCGTCGCCGGCGCGCTGGCCGGACAGAGCGGCCTCGCGGTGCTGAACGAGCGCGCGCATACGTCGTTGCCGGCCGGCGTCTTCGACGCGGAGGAACTCGGCGAAGAAAGCCTCGAAGTCCTGCGCGAAATCCCGCTGAACCTGTTCTTCTGCGGTTTCGTGAAGTACGAGGTCGAAGGCACCGAAGGCGTATGGATGCGCACATACGGCGCCGACGTGTTCGGCCTGCCCGATTTCGCCGCGCTGGCTGCAGGCCATCACGAGGGCGAACGGTATTCGGGCATCTTCAACAACGTGATGCATTACCTGCTGCAAAGCGGCGCGCGGATGCATGCGGGCGAAACGATGCAGGTCGGCGCCGACACGTTCATGAAGCTGCGCGAACCGCTCGAACACGAGTACTACCTGAAGGGGCCCGCGCAGGTGCTGGTGGCCGAACTGATCTCGGCCGACGAAATCAATCGCTGATTGCGGCGTATCGCGCGTCGCGAACGGTCACGCCGGGGTAACGACGTCCGCTCACGCGGATGCGACGCCGCGTGCCACCTGCTGCCGGACCTGCGCGTGCGTGCCGAGCGCGGCGGCGATCGCATCGACCGCATCGGCCGCCCGCGCGGCGCCGCACATGAAGGCGTCGACGGCCGCGAAGCCGTGCTCGGGCCAGGTATGAATCGTGATGTGCGATTCGGCGAGCAGCACGACGCCCGTCACGCCGCACTCGCCACCAAAATGATGGAAATGCGCGCCGATCACGCGCGCGCCGGCCTGCCGCGCGGCGTCGGCGAGAATCGTCTCGAGCCGTCCGGCATCGCGCAGCAGCGCCGCATCGATGCCGGCCAGGTCGGCCAGCACATGCGAGCCGAGCGTTGCGCGCGGCGGAGCGATACTGTCGTGCGCCGTCATTTGTGCGACCCGTAGGACGAGTAGCCGCTGCGCGCGGACGAACTCCCCCACCCGCTGCCGCCCGAGCCGCTGCCGCCGATCGACGCGCAACTGAACAGCGTGACGACAATCAGCCCGTAGATGCCGTAGAGGATGTAACGCATCAGGAATCGCCTCCATCCGTTGCGAAACCCTTCCACAGCCATTCAGGCAGCCAAAGCACGAGCAAGCCGATCAGCACGTAGACGGAGCGGCCGCTGAACGAGAACAGCGAACCCGTGTTGAAGAACACGAGCAGCGCACTGAATATGAGCGGCAGCGGCGCGAAGCTGTGCGGATGCTTCGTGCCGAACAGGCCCGTCGGCTTCGCCGCGGAACCGGTTGCGGACACAACCGACGCGGTCGCGAGCGCCGGCGTCGCGAAGCGCTCGGCAAGCGCGCCGCCCGACAGCGGCTGCGCCCGCGACCAGACGATTTCCGCCGTGCTGCGCTCGCGCGTGAGCTTGTCCTTCTGCCAGCCGTAGTCGACGATCGACGTGCGGTCGCCCACCTGCACGCGCCAGTTGAATGCGCCGACCACGTACACCACTTCCGAGTCGTACGTCTCGCGCAACCGGTAAGTCTTCCCGCCTTCGGTCACGTCGGATTCGCCGCCGATCGTCGGCCAGTGGTCGAGCACCTGCACGCGCTCCCAGCGTCCTTCGCTCTGCACGAGCCAAAGGAACCCGCGCTTCGGGTTCAGCAACAGGTATTCGTCCCACGTCTCGTCGTCGCCCGGCACGCGGCAGCGCATCATGCCGATCACGGTGTACTTCACGCCGTCGAACGTGCCGGCCGCCCCGAGCTCCAGCGCGCCCTTCACCGCATCGAGCTTGCGCTGCGCGGCGAATACCGTCTGTTGCTCGGCCGTGCACTGCACGCCCGCGTGGCAACTGCCGCACACGACATAGTCGGCCACGTTCGGCGTATACGACAGCGGCGCGCCGCAGCTCGGACACGCGAACGGCACCATCGCCGCGCCGCGTTTCTCGCGCGTATCGGCTTCGGTATCGCGCAGCCCCGTGAACGCGAGCGCGTCGAATGCCAGCGCCTCGCCCGTATAGACGGCCGGACTTCCGCCATTCGCGTTCGCGTCGGAATAGTCGTAGGTCGCGAACGCGTTGCCGGTGCGCAGATCGACGACACGCGCTTCCCAGCCTGCATCGACGCGGAACGGCAACTCGCCGTCCCCGCCCGTGCAGCGTGCGGTACGGACGTCGGACACGAGATACGCACGGCCGCCGTGGTCGATCCGCATGCCGGGCTCGAGCGTGTTGAACGAGGGCCACGCACCGCCGGACGTACCGTCCGGCTCGCGCACCGTGACCGCATACTGGCCCGACGCATCGGACAGCCAACCGAATGCCCCGTCGTCGAAGACGACGTACCACTCGCTCCACGCGCCGGCGTCGTACGTCATCTGGATGCGCCCGAGCACCGTGAACGTGCGCTTGCCGTAGCGCCCGGCCGTGCCGATCTGGATCGGCGACGCGTCGTCGAGCACGGCGGCCAGCTCGCCGATGCGTTCGACGTCGGCGCCACGCTTGAGCAGCGTGCTGCGGCAGAACGCGCAGACGGCCATCACCGCCGCCGCCGAACGAAACTCGACCGGCGCGCCGCACTGGGGGCACGATGTACTGAACATGCGCGACGCTTACCGCGTGAGCTTCGCGAGGATTTCCGCCTTCGCGCGCGAATAGTCTTCTTCGGTCACGAGGCCCTTGTCCAGCAGCGCCTTCAATTGCTCCAGCCGCTGCACATAGTCCGTCGCCTCGGCCGGCTGCGCAGCGGCAACCGGTGCCGCAGCCGGCGCGGGCGGCGCCGGTTGCGCGGCTCCCGCGATCTGGCCGGCCATCGCCTGCCCGATCGCCGCGCCGGCCGCGAGCCCCGCGCCGACGCCCGCGATGCCGCCCGGGTTCTGCGCGGCAAGCGGAATCGCCTGCGCGGTCTGGTATTGCGTCGCGCGGGCGAGATCGCCGGCCATCCCCGCGCCGATCCGCAGGTCGAGCGCCTTCTGCAGCTCCGCGGGCAGCGACACGCTCTCGACCGCGAACGCGTCGAGCGCGAGGCCGTAGCGCGTGAATACCGGCACCAGCGCGTCGGCGACGCGCTGCGACAGCAGCGACTGGTTCGCGGCCATGTCGACGAACGGCACGTCGGCCGAGCCGAACGTCGTGCTCATCGCGGTGACGACCAGGTTGCGCAATTGCTGTTCGAGATCGTCGACCGTGTATTGCGCGCGCGTGCCGCTGACCTCGCGATGGAACGCGGCCGCATCAACGATCCGGTACGAATAGATGCCGAAGGCGCGCAGTTGCACGAAACCGAACTCGCGATCGCGGATCGTCACCGGCTGCGCGGTGCCCCAGCGCCGGCCGAGCTGCAGCCGCGTGCTGAAGAAATAGACATCCGACTTGAAAGGAGATTGAAAGAGTTTGTCCCAGTTCTTCAGGTACGTGAGCACCGGCAGCGTGCGCGTTTCCAGCTTGTACAGCCCGGGCTGGAACACGTCGGCGACCTTGCCTTCGTTGACGAAGATCGCGACCTGCGTTTCGCGCACGGTCAGCTGGCCGCCGTACTGGATCTCCTGGTCTTCCATCGGATAGCGCCAGGCCAGCACGCCGTCGGTGTCTTCCGTCCATTGCAGGACGTCGATGAACTGCTTGCGGATAAACGATCCCAGACTCATGTCGGTCTCCTCCAGCGCGTGGCGCGTCAGGTCAGGCAGGCGGCATTGATGATGCCGACGACGAGCGACGCGGTGCCCATCAGCCCGCCCATCGCGACATTGCGATCCTCGATGGCATGGTTCATGCCAGGAATCAGGCGCGTCAGCACCGCATAGGTGACGAGCTGCACGGCCATCGCGCCGACGGCCCACAGCACGACTTCGCCGAGCGTCGAATTGTGCGCGATGCTGGACGCGAGCGTGAGGCAGAAGCCGACGAGCGCACCGCCGAACGACAGCGTCGCGGCCGCGTTGCCGTCGCGGATCAGCGCCAGTTCGTCGAACGGGGTGACCTTCAGGTACACTGCCGCGAACACAAAAAGCAGCACGAACGCCGACAGCAAATGAACCGCATAAAGATAGGCACTATTCATTCTTTTCCTCGGATTTTGTGCTCGGTTCGCTGCCCCGTCGCCGGTCGGCCCATGCGGCGCCGCCCCACGGTTGGCCGCCCCACGGTTGGCCGCCCCACGAAAATCCGCGCCAGTATATCCACATTGACGAACACTGCACAACGGATGCGCCATGCTGCATAAGCGTGCGCTCGTCCTGTCGATTCTCGTGCTCGCATCGTGCGGGCTCGGCTACGAACTGATCAGCAGCGCACTGTCGAGCTACCTGCTCGGCGACTCGATCCTGCAGTTCTCGTCGGTGATCGGCTGCTACCTGTTCGCGATGGGAATCGGCTCGTGGCTCGCGAAGTTCGTCGAGGACGACGACGTGCTCGACCGCTTCGTCGACATCGAGCTGCTCGTCGGCCTGCTCGGCGGCGTATCGGCCGCGCTGCTGTTCGCGGTGTTCGCGTGGCTGGCCGCGCCGTTCCGCGCGGCGCTCTACGCGCTCGTGCTCGCGCTCGGCCTGCTGATCGGGATGGAAATCCCGCTCGTGATGCGCGCGTTCCAGCAGCGCCGCCAGGCCTTCCGCCATACCGTCAGCGAAGTGCTGACCTTCGACTATCTCGGCTCGCTCGCCGTGTCGCTGATCTTCCCGATCGTGCTCGCGCCGCGTCTCGGCCTGCTGCGCACGAGCTTCCTGTTCGGGCTGCTGAACGCTTTCGTCGCGCTGTGGACCACGCACCTCTTTCGCGACGAGATCCGCAACGTACGCGGCAAGCTGATGCGCGCGTCGCTCGTGATCGGGCTGCTCGTCGCCGGCTTCGCGCTGTCCGACCGCATCACGCACTGGGCCGAGCACGGCGTGTACGGCGACGAGACGATCTATTCGGAAACGACGCCCTACCAGCGCATCGTGCTCACGCAGTGGCATGACGACATGCGGCTGTACCTGAACGGCAACCTGCAGTTCTCGTCGCGCGACGAGCATCGCTATCACGAGGCGCTGATTCACCCGACGATCGAAGCGCTGCCGTGGGCGAAGCACGTGCTCGTGCTCGGCGGCGGCGACGGCCTTGCGGTGCGCGAGCTGCTCAAGCACCGCAATCTCGAACGGATCACGCTCGTCGATCTCGATCCCGCGATGACGAAGCTGTTCTCGACCTCCGCGCCGCTCGTAAAGCTGAACCAGGGTTCGCTGAAGGATCCGCGCGTGCACGTGATCAACGACGACGCGGTGCGCTGGCTCGAATCGAACGCCGACGTGTACGACGCGATCGTCGTCGACTTCCCCGATCCGACCAACTTCGGGCTCGGCCGCCTGTATTCGGTGCCGGTGTTCCGCCTGCTCGCGCGCCACCTGTCGGAGAACGGCTATGCGGTGATCCAGTCGACGTCGCCGTATTTCGCGCCGCATGCGTACTGGACCATCATCGCGACGCTGCACGAAGCCGGGCTCAACACCTGGCCGTACCACTGCTATGTGCCGTCGTTCGGCGACTGGGGCTTCGTGATCGCAGGCAAGCGCCGCGACTTCACCATACCGACGCATTACTCGGTGCCCACGCGCTGGCTCGACGCGCAGACGGCCGTCGAGATGTTCCACTTCCCGGCCGACATGCCGGCGCTGTCGATGTCGCCGAACGAACTCAACGACCAGCCGCTCGTGCGCCGCTTCGACGACGACTGGAAGCACGTGCTGCGCTGATGGACCGCCGCACGTTCCTCGTCGCGTCCGCGGCCGCGTCGCTCGCCGCGTGCGGCCGCACCGGCTGGATCGAGACGACGCCGCGCGTCGGCTATCCCGGCATGCGCGAAGGCCATGCGTTGCGCGATCATGCAGCGCTGCCGCCGCCGTCCGGCACGATCGAAACCGACGTCGCGATCCTCGGCGCCGGCGCGGCGGGCCTGTCGTGTGCGTGGCAGCTCGCGCGTGCCGGCCACCGGCGCTTCGTCGTGCTCGCCGGCCCGGAATTCGGCGGCAATGCGGCCGGCGGCCGCTTTGGCGATCTCGGCTATCCGAAGGGCGCGCACTATCTGCCGCTGCCGTCGCTCGAATCCGCGCATCTGCGCGACATGCTCGCCGATCTCGGCGTGATCGAATCTGCACCGTTCTCCGCACGCCCTGTGTACGACGAGCGCGTGCTCGTGCACGCACCCGACGAGCGGCTGTTCATCAACGGGCAGTGGCAGGACGGCATCGTGCCGACGGCCGGCCTCGGCGCCGATGCGCTCGCGCAGCAAACGCGCTTCTTCGCGTACACGGACAGCCTGCGCACTGCGCGCGGCGCGGACGGCCGCAAGGTGTTCTGCATTCCGATCGCGGAATCGTCGCACGACCCGCAGTGGCGCTCGCTCGACCGGCGCTCGTTCCGGCAGTGGCTGTTCGACGAGGGCTACACCGCGACCGCGTTGCACTGGTATCTGAACTACTGCTGCCGCGACGACTACGGCGCGGGCTACGAGCACGTATCCGCATGGGCCGGCCTCCACTACTTCTCGTCGCGCGGCGGCCATGCGCGCAATGCAAGCGACGGTGCGGTGCTGACCTGGCCCGACGGACTGCACACGATGGTGGCGAAGCTGAGCGATTCGATCACCGTGCGTACCGGTTCGAACGCATGGTCGCGCGACGGCTTCGCGGTTCATGCAACCGAACGCACGGGCGGCGTCGACGTGCTGTGCGCGCACGTCGGCAACGACGGCACGCTGTCCACCTTTACGCTGAAGGCGCGGCGCGTCGTCAGCGCGATGCCGCTGTTCGTCGCCGCGCGGGTGTTTCCGCAGCTTCAGGCCTCCGGCTTCGATCCCGCACGCGACCTGCCGCCGCGCGCGCCGTGGCTCGTGTCCAACTTCCTGCTCGACGGGATGCCGGCCGAGGAAGCCGGCGTACCGCTCGCGTGGGACAACGTCGTCTACGACGGCGCGGGGCTCGGCTATGTCGTGTCGACGCATCAGCTGATCCGGATGTCGCCGCCCACGCGTTCGGTGTTCTCCGCGTATCAGGCGTTGAGCACCCGCACGCCCGACGACACGCGTCGCTGGCTCGCGCAGGCGAAGCCCGATGCGCTGCGCGAGCAGGCGGCGATCGACCTGCAGGCCGTGTACGGACGCGCGCTGTGGAAGCATGCAGCGGCGCTCGAGATCACCGTGCGCGGCCACGCGATGGCGACGCCGGACGTCGGCTTCCTGAGCCGGCCGGGGCTACTCGCGCTGCGCGATGCCGACGGCCCCGTGGTGTTCGCGCATGCGGACCTGTCGGGACTGTCGCTGTTCGAGGAAGCGTCGTACTGGGGCATGCTCGCAGCCCGGCGCGTGCTCGCCTGAGCACCGGCTTGCGCCCGCACGGCCGCGGCCGTGCCGTCATTGCACCGCCGCTGCCACCCGTTATAATCGCGCGACATTCCGACTGCATCGAGCAGGCCGACGGTGCCGCGCCGTTCGACGCGCCGTAGCCCTCTTCGACGACAACAATGACAAACCGAACCCTCCGACGCCTGCGCCCGCTCGTGCATGCCGCCGCGAGCCTGCTCGCATGGGCGCCGTTGCTCGGCGCACCGCTGGCGGTGCACGCGGCCGACAACGCGAGTGCCGACGCACGGCCCGCATCGGGCCGCTACATCGTCGTCGATACCGGCCATACACCGGCCCATCCGGGCGCCACCGGCGCGAGCGGCCGCGTCGAATACCGGTACAACCTCGACCTGTCCGCCGCCGTTGCCGAAAAACTCGCCGCGCAAGGCGACCGCGTGCTGCGCACGTCGGCCGACGGCCGCGAGATCGCGCTCGACCAGCGTTCGACGCAGGCGCCCGACGCGAACCTGTTCATATCGATCCATCACGATTCGATGCAGCAGCAGTTCATCGACGCGGGCCGGCAACGCGAATTCCGCGGGTTCGCGGTGTTCGTGTCCGAGCGCAATCCCCACTACGCGGAAAGCCTGCGTTGCGCGAAAGCGATCGCCGAACGGCTGGTCGCGGCCGGCGAACGGCCGTCGCTGTACCACGCGCAGCCGATCAAGGGCGAGCACCGCCCGCTCGTCGATCCGCAACTCGGCATTCACCGCTTCGACGATCTGGTCGTGCTGCGTACCGCACCGATTCCGGCCGTGCTGGTCGAGGCCGGCGTGATCGTCAATCCCGACGAGGAAAAGCGGCTCGCGCAACGCGAGACGATCCAGCGTCTGGCCGCCGCGATCGCGGGCGGCGTCGACGCTTGCACGGCGGCCCGATAACCGGCAACGGCGACCGATTCCAACGGTTTTCACCCACCGAGGAGCATCACCATGAAAAAGAAGAATCTGCTCGCATCCTGCGCACTGCTGGCGCTTGCCGTTCCGTTCGCCGCACACGCGGCCGGCTGTGCAAAGCCGCACAGCGCGTTCGATCAGGTGTATTGCAGCAGCACGCAATTTTCCCAGGCCGACCGCGACCTCAACGACGAGTACGGCCGCCTGCGCAAGCAACTGAGCGGCGACCAGCAGGCCACGCTGAAGGCCGGCCAGCTCGCCTGGCTGAAGCAGCGCGACGCGCAATGCAGCGAGACGCGCAACAACGGCTACCTCGTCGATCTGCAGTGTGCAACCGACATGACGCAGTCGCGCCTGTCGTTCCTGCGCGAACGCGAGCGCGAATGCTCGAGCACGGGATGCGTGGCGTCGAAGCTCGGTGAGTAACGGGGTTTTCGCGTACCTTGTCGCGATGCGTTTCGCGGCGGGGCGCTGATCGATCATGCGAGATGCGCGGCGGGGTCGCGCGTCTCGCCGTCACAGAAACCACCGATACTCCCGCGCGCCGATCTCGTTGCGGAAATCCAGCTCTTCCTGCCGCTTGTTCTCGCAATACACCATCACGAACTCGCTGCCGAGCCCGTCGCGCACGGCCGCGTGATCCTGCATCGCCGCGACGGCCGACAACATCTCCTTCGGGAAATCGATCCCGCTGCCGCGATCGTCGTTGAGCGGCGCAATCGGCTCCTTTCGTGCATCGAGCCCGTGCTCCATCCCGGCGAGGATCGCTGCGAGCACCAGGTACGGATTCGCATCCGCGCTCGCGAGCCGATGCTCGATGCGCAGGTTGCGCGCATCCGACTCCGGAATCCGGATGCACGCGTCGCGATCCTCGAAACCCCAGCTGGCGCGGCTCGCCGCGTTCACCATCGATCCGTAGCGCCGGAACGCATTGTGATTCGGCGCGAACACCGGCATGCAGTGCGGCAGCAGCGCGAGGCAACCGGCCACCGCATGCCGCAACGGCCGCTGCCTGTCCGCGGCGAGCAGGTTGCGACCGGCTTCGTCGTACAGGCTCACATGCACGTGCATCCCGCTGCCCGGCGCGTGCAGATACGGCTTGCCCATGAAGCTCGCGCGATAGCCGTGCCGCAACGCGACGCCGCGCGTGCTGCGGCAGAACAGCGCCGACCAGTCGGCCGCGCGCAACGCGTCGTCGGTGTGGCCGAAGTTGATCTCGAACTGGCCGGGGCCGAGTTCGGCCGTGATCACCGTTGCGTCGACGCCCTGCTCGCACGCGGCCTCGACCATCTCGTGCAGTACCTCGGAAAAGCGCGACAGGCGCTCGATGTGCATGTTCGGCTGATCGTCGCGGTCGTCACTCAAGCGGTCGCGCGGATACTGCGGCATCCCGCCCTCGAGCTGCGCCGCGAACAGGTAGAACTCCAGCTCGAACGCGACAACCGGCCGGATCCCGCGCGCCGCGAACCGCCGCAGCACGCGCGCGAGCACTTCGCGCGGCTCGAACTCGATTGGCGCGTCCGTGCCGTCGGAACTGATCAGCATCTGCGCGAGCGGCTGACGCTCCCAGCGCACCGGCTTCAGCGTGCCCGGAATCAGCCGGCGCGGCGCGTCGGGGTCGCCGTCGTTAAAGCAGTAATCGCCGATCTTGTAAAGGCCGCCCTGCGTGCCGAGCAGCACGCAGTTCTGCGGCAGCTTCAGCAGCGAACCCGCCGCGACCTTCTCGAGTGCATCGATCGGATAGCGCTTGCCGTAGAAGTGTCCGGGCAGGTCGAGACAGATCAGGTCGACATAACGGATCTCGGGGTGCGCCTGCCGAAAGGCGCGCACTTCATCGACCAGCACGGTAACGACGTCAGCCATGTCTCATCCTTTCCATGTTCTGTATGGCGGTGCCGCCTTGCGGCGACCCGGATTCATCGGCATGCGTCAATGCTCCATGCCCGATGTCGATCAGTACTGCAAACCAGCACGCCGGCAACGCGGCGGCCCGCCGGGCCGCCCTGCCGGCAACTCAGGTAAACACCCAGATCACGCGCGTCGGCGCATCGCTCAGGTTCGCATACCGGAAGCGCTTGTGCGCAGGCAACTGGAACGCGTCGTTCGGGCCGAGCGTGACAGGCATGTCGTCGCCGTCGATCCAGATCGTCAGTTCGCCTTCAAGCACGAAGCCGCCCTGCTCGTCGCTGTCGTCGACCGGCCGCTCGCCGCTGCTCGCGCCCGGCGCGAGATGGCTTTCGAGGATCGAGAAGCGCGAGCGCATGTTCGGCGACACGAGAATGTCGGTGATGCCGGCCGCGTAATACACGGTGCGCCGCTCGTCGGGCCGCGTGACCCACGGCACGCTGCGCGGCTTGCTCAGGCTGTAGAAATACGTGGTCGGCACGCCGAGCGCCTCGCCGATCGCGGTGAGATCGGCCACCGTCGGGCGCGACAACCCGCGTTCGACCTGCGACAGAAACCCGACCGAGCGGCCGATCCGTTCGGCGAGATCGTTGAGCGTGACCTTGCGATGCTTGCGCAGATCGCGGATCAGGATCGCCAGACTTTCTATTTCTTCCTGTTCGTTCATGTTGGAATCCGGTGCGTCAGACGGTATCGCGCAAACGGTACCAGGCCTTGCCGATCGCTTCCATCGGCGCGGCGAGGCGGTCGCCGCCGGGGAAGCGCGGGTTGCGAATGCGCTGGTACTGCGCGAGCAGGCGGTCGTCGCCGAGCACGGCGTCGGCGACCGCGCGCGCACCGGCGAGCGTCGGCAGCACGCCGTGTCCCGAAAAGCCCTGCAGCCAGTAGCGCTGGCCGTGACAGCCGATGTCCGGCGTGCGCCGCATGCTGATGTCGATGTGGCCGCCCCACGCGTAGTCGAGCGGCACACCGCTCAGTTGCGGAAACACGCGTTCGAGGTGCGGGCGCGTCGCCGCCGCGATGTCGGCCGGTATCCCGCCGAGATACGTGCAGCCGCCGCCGAACAGCAGCCGGTTGTCGGGGCTCAAGCGGAAGTAGTCGGGCACGAACTGGTTGTCGATCACGCAACTGTTCCGCGGCAGCAGCGAGCGCGCAACGTCCGGGGCAAGCGGTGCAGTCGCGACCTGGTACGTGCCGACCGGCAGCAGCCGGCGCGACAGTTCGGGATCGAGCCGGTCGACGTATGCGTTGCACGCGAGCACGAGCACGTCGGCGCGCACTTCGCCGTGCGCGGTGCGCGCAACATGGCCGCCCGCCGTCTCGCGACAATCGAGCACGCGGCTGCGTTCGAAGATTCGGCCGCCCGCGCGTTCGATCGTCTGCGCGAGGCCAAGCGCGAGCTTCAGCGGATTCAGGTGTCCGGCTTCGGGATCGTAGAGCGCGGCCCGATAGCGCGCGCTGCCGATCCACCCGGACATCTCGTCCTGCCCGATCACGCGCAGCCGGTCGTAGCCCCACCGCTCGGCCGCTTCGTCGCGGGCCTGCGCGAGCATCGCCACGCGGCGCGGCCGCACCGCCGCCCACAGGCTGCCGGGCCGGTAGTCGACGTCGAAACCGTGTCGTGCGGGCAACTCGCGCACTTCGGCCGCGGCCCAGCGCATGCTGTCCCACAGCACGCGCGCGCCGTCGCGGCCGAGCGAAGCCTCGAGCGGCTGCATGTCGCACGACCAGCCGAGCAGCGCCTGCCCGCCGTTGCGGCCCGACGCCGCCCACGCGACGCGGCTCGCTTCCAGCACGACCACGCGCTTGCCCGCGAGCGCGAGGCGCAACGCCGTATGCAGCCCGCTGAACCCCGCGCCGACGACCAGCACGTCGGCGTCGATGCGCTCATCCAGTTCGGGACGATGCGGGATCGGCGCCGGGTAGGTGCCGGCGTAGTAGCTTGCGACGTGACGGTCGGACTGCACGAACATGCGGACTCCCGTGAAATTTTCGCCGGTTAATTTCATGAAAAATTAGCACGGCAATTTCACAGAAGCAAGGGGAAATGATGGATGACGCGGGAGTCCGACGAACTATCGTTGCGCTCATTTCAGGCGGTTTCAGGATGGCGAGCAGGTTCATAGTCTCCTTCCCGTCATGAGCAGCCCCCAACCGGCAGTGATGTTGCGCAGTGCCAGCCAGATGAGCCTGGTTGCAGCCTCATCGGTTGGGAAGTGTCCTCGAGTCTTGATGATCTTGCGCAACGGTGCGCACCACGGCGTCTTCGCGAATCTTTGATCCGCGCGCGTCAAAGAACACCACCGGATACATTGGTTCGAGTGGCCGCGCTTGCCAGGCAGTCAGCGTCAATGCAGACCGCTACCATCAACCCGAAAAGCAGGGATTGAAGTTTCGATCCGTTCCAGTTACCCGAAGAAAATCGTTGCGCTTACATCCAATTTGCCGCTCACCGTTCGTACGCGCACTATGAGCTTGTCACGGGCGGCATGCCCCATCAAGCGGGTCGCGGGCTACTGCACAATCTCACACTCTTGAAGGTGCATTGGCAGAATTGGTGAACACACCTCAGTCATATTGTTGCGCCAAAGCATCACGGCGGACACGACGAGAAACTCGCTCTCGGCCTTTGCCGGCTGTGCCGCCGGGAATTCACGCGCTAGCAGTATCTGCGGTCACGGTTAGCAGAAACTTCGAATACCGAATAGTATCCGACGCTCCTTCGGCCTCTCGGCCGCGATTACGAACCGACGACAGGGAAGTTTGAACCCGAACGTGTTCGTCTCGAAAGTGTCGTTCTCGCTCATGTTTATGCAACCTCCGATGCCTTGAGGAAACGTGGCATGGCCAGGGTTGCTCTGCATGTGCTCAAAGCCCCTGCGCATGGGTGATTGCGGCCCCCTCTCGTCGAATCGAGGTTTACCAACGAGCGCCACCCATACCGGGACCACCCCGGCGGCGCTCGTTGATCACGAACTGCCCCGAAAAGTCGGCACCGCCCCGCTACCGCCCCAAAACCCGCTCCACCAACCTCACGAAATAACTCGCCCCGACCGGCAGCAAGGCATCGTTGAAGTCATAACTGGCGTTATGCAGCAGGCAAGGCCCGCCGCCATGCCCATGCACGCGATGATCGCCCACCCCATTCCCGAGAAACGCATAACAACCCGGCTTCTCGCGCAGCATGAACGAGAAATCCTCCGCCGCCATGGTCGGATCGACGGCTGCATTCACATGCGCGTCGCCCACGACCTCGCGCATCACCGCCACCGCCACCGCTGTCTGTTCGGCGTCGTTCACGGTAGCCGGATACTGGTGCTGGAAATCCACCTCGCTCTCGCAATCGAAGGCCGCGGCCGTCGCGGCCACCACGGCGCGCATGCGCCTCTCGATCAGGTCGAGCGTCGCATCGGAGAAGGTCCGCACCGTGCCGCCGAGCCAGGCATCGGTCGGCACCACGTTCATTGCCTCGCCCGCATGCACCTGCGTGACCGACAGCACCGCGCCGTCGATCGGATTTCGGTTGCGCGTGACGATTCCCTGCAGGGCGCTCAGCACCTGCCCCGCCGCGAACACCGGGTCGCGGCCCAGGTGCGGCATGGCCGCGTGGCAGCCGGCACCGCGCAAGTTGATCCGGAACAGGCTGGTCGAGGCCATCAGCGGCCCCGGCCGCACGGCGAAATCACCGGCCGCGATGCCGGGCCAGTTGTGCAGCCCGAACACGGCATCCACCGGAAAACGCTCGAACAGGCCGTCCTCGATCATCGCGCGCGCGCCGCCGCCCGACTCCTCGGCCGGCTGGAAGAACAACTGCACGGTGCCGTCGAACTCGCCATGCCGCGCCAGATGGCGCGCGGCCCCCAGTAGCATGGTGGTGTGCCCGTCGTGGCCGCAGGCATGCATCGCGCCGGGCACCGTCGAACGATGCGCGAAGGTATTGGCTTCCTGCACGGGCAGCGCATCCATGTCGGCGCGCAGGCCGATCGCGCGCGCGCTGCCGCCGCGCTTCAGGGTGCCGACCACGCCGGTGCGGCCGACGCCGCGCGTGACGGCATAACCCCATTGCTCGAGCCGCTCGGCGACGAGTTCGGCGGTACGGAACACGTCGTAGCCCAGCTCGGGATGGGCATGGATGTCGCGGCGGATCGCCGTCAGTTCGTCGGCGTGCGCGACGATGGAATCGATCAGTTTCATGCGGATGGGAGCGCTCTTGTCGGTCGTCGCGGCACGGCGGCGGGCCGGTCCATGCCGCCCGCCGCCGCGCCGCGAGGCATCAGATATGGAACAGCTGCGCCACCAGGGTCGCGCCGATGAAAGTGCCGGCATTGGCCACGAAGGACACCAGCACGATGCGCCAGCCGAGCCGGCGGAAGGCCGGGATGTCCTTGGCAATCGACAGCCCCGCGAACACCAGCATCGGCGTGGTCACCCCGAGGAAATCGTTGTGCGAGCTGAGCGCGGCGATCTGCGAAGCCCACGGGCACCACGGCGAGGTCAGGAACATCGCCACCACCGATACCCAGCAGACCGCCGGAATCCGCCGCCCCGCTACGCGCGCCAGCGCATCGCCGACGATCGTCGCGCACACCATGATCGCGATTCCCGGCAGCCCCACCAGCGGTGTGGTGCCGTGGGCGATCCAGTCGCACACCAGCGCCATCGCGGCCGTCACGATCCAGGCCAGCAGCTTGCCGCCGTAGCCGAGCGCGGGCGCCTCGGTCCGCACTTCGCCCAGCGACGGGCTGGCCGCCTCGGGCTGCGCCGATGCCTTGGTGGTGCGGCCGATCAGCGGCTCCAGCACGCGATAGCCCCAGACCGCGAGCGGCAGCGAGATGAACAGCGTGAAGTAGGTACCGATGGTGGTGGTGATCAGGTTGCTGGCCGCGGCGAAGGCGAGCACCGATTTCGCCGTCTCCGGGTCCTGCTGCGCGGCGATCGCGCCCGAGGCCGCCGCCATCATGCTGCCCGAGCCGACGCCCGAACCCATCGCCAGCGCGAGTGGATCGAAGATGCCGAGGCTGCTCACGAAACCCGCGAACACGGCGATGAACACAGCACCGAACACGGTGCCGGTCAGGTACTCGGCCAGCACGCCGCGACCCTCGGCCGAATCCATGCCGTACTTCTCGCCGATGATCGCCAGGCTCGGCTCGCGGCCCACCGAGAAGGTCGCGCCAATCGCCTCGCGCTTGATGCCGAGCAGCAACGCGAGCGGCAGGCCGAGCAGGATGGTGCCAACGAAGTGGCCGAATTCCTGAAAGGCCAGCGCCCAGCCCGCCGAAGCCAGCTTGGGCAGCGCACTGCCCACCATCAGCCCGAGCTTGGAGACGAACAGCAGCAGCGCCGGCTGCAGGATCGCGGCCGCGAAGAACTGGTCGGGCACGCTCAGGCGCGCACTGCTGTTCCAGCGCGCGCTGGCCAGCCCCACCGCGGCGCCGAGCAGCAGCGCCCAGATCATCGGCAGCAGCACGACCTTGCCCGGTCCGAGCTTGAACGTGAACGAGCCGATCCATTCGGCGACCAGCAGAATGCCGGCCGCGTAAAGCAGGACCTTGGCGGTGGCCGCGCCGCCAAGCTCGCGGCGTTCGATACCAAGTGCGTGTTCCATGACGAGTCTCCCCTTGAAGCCCGGCTGCCGTCGAATGCGGGCCGGTAGTTACAGATAACCGAACGCGGTGGGCGGCGCTTCAGCCGTCTCGACCCATACGCTCTTGGTCTGCGTGTATTCGTACAGTGCCTCGACCCCGCTCGAGCGGCCGTAGCCGCTCATGCCGTAGCCGCCGAACGGGGAGGCTACGTTGATGGTCTTGTAGCCGTTGATCCAGAAGGTGCCGGCATTCACCTGCGCGGCCAAGCGATGCGCGCGCGCCACGTCGGTGGTCCAGGCCGCGCCGGCCAGGCCGAAGTCGGTGTCGTTGGCGATCGCGATCGCCTCCTCCTCGGTGTCGAACGGGATGGCGGCCACCACCGGACCGAAGATCTCGGTGCGCGCCACCTCCATCGCGTTCGACACACCGGCCAGCACGGTGGGCGCCACGAAGTAGCCGCCGCGGCCCTCCCCGACGCGCTCGGCCGAGCCACTGGCGAGCCTGGCGCCAGCCGCCACGCCGCTCTCGATCATCGACATCACGTGGTCGTACTGCTTGCGATTGTTGATCGGGCCCACCTCGGTCGCATCGTCGAGCGGCGCGCCGACACGAATCTTCTTCGCCCCGGCAGCCACCATCGCGACGAAGTCGTCGTAGACGGCGCGCTGCACCAGCAGACGCGAGCCGGCCACGCAGCTCTGGCCCGCGCCGGCGAAGATCGCCGCCTGGGCGGTCAGCGCCGCGCGCTTGAGGTCGGCATCGGCGAACACGATATTGGCCGACTTGCCGCCCAGCTCCAGCACGCAGGGCAGCACGCGGCGCGCGGCGGCCTCGGCGATGCGCGCGCCGGTAGCCGGCGAGCCGACGAACACCACCTTGCTCACCACGCGATGCGCGATCGCGGCCTGCCCGGCGGTGTGACCGGCGCCGGCCAGCACGTTGACCAGGCCGCGCGGCAGCCCGGCCCCCTCGCCGAGCCTGGCGACCGCCAGCGATGTGAAGGGCGTCAGTTCCGAGGGCTTGAGCAGCACGCCGTTGCCCATCGCCACCGCGGGCGCCACCTGCCAGCCGCAGGTGAACACCGGCGCGTTCCAGGGCGTGATCTGCAGCACCACGCCGGCCGGCTCGCGGCGCGTGTAGTTGAGGTGCGAGGTCGGCACCGGGATCACGCTGCCGTAGAACTTGTCGGTCCAGCCCGCGTAGTACTCGAACATCTCCGCGACCTTGGCCACCTCGCCCCGGCAGTCGCGGATCGGCTTGCCCGAGCCCAGCGCCTCCAGCCGCGCGATCGCCTCGGCCTCGGCGCGGATCGCGCGCGCCACCTCCTGCATCACGCGGCCGCGCGCGGCATGCGTCAGCGCCCACCATTCGCGCTGCGCGCGGCGCGCGCTTTCGGCGGCATGGCCGATCACGGCTGCGCCGGCGTCGCGATAGGCGAGCGTGGCCTCGCCCGTCGCCGCATCGTAAAGCTGGATCGTGTCCCCCTGGCCGGCGACGAGTTCGCCGTCGATATACGAGCCGATCGTGGCGGCACCGGGGAAGAAATGCGCGAAGGCGGCGAGCAACTGGTCTGCGTGCTGGGTCATGTCAGGTTTCCGTATAGGTGAGTCGAGCGGGATCGTGGCGCGGGCTGCCGGGCCTCAGGCAGGGTCGAGGAAGTCGACGATGCGGTTGAAGTCCTCGCCGTCGGCGACGGATACCTCGCTGGCGGCCCACACGCGCGCCGCCTCGCGCGCTACCGGCGCAACGCTGTCGAACTGATCGAGCAGGCCCAGCGCGAGCCGCACGTCCTTGCGCATCAGCTTCATGGTGAAACCGGAATCGAACTTGCCGTTGAAGATCCAGGTCGGGTAGTTGGTCAGCGTCGCGCTGTTGCGGCCGGAGCCGCCGTTGAGCGCCTCGACCAGCTTTTCCGGATCGACGCCGGCCGCGCGCGCGGTGCGCACCGCCTCGCTGGCGACCAGCAGGTGCACGCCGGTCAGCAGATTGTTGAGCAGCTTGGTGACGTGGCCGGCGCCCACCGGGCCCACATGCACGCGCTTGGCGCTGATCGTCGCGAGGATCGGCTCGATGGCCGCGATATCGCTGTCCGAGCCGCCCAGCACCATGGTCATGGTGGCGGTGGCCGCGCCCTTCGGGCCGCCGCTCACCGGGCCGTCGACGAAGCCGATGCCACGCTCGGCCAGGGCCGCCGCCACGCGCCGCGTGCTGTCCGGATCAGCCGTGGTGGTGTCGATCACGATGCTGCCCGGTCTCGCATTCTCGAGCACGCCGCCCGCGCCCAACACCACCGCCTCGACCACCGCGGACGTCGGCAGCGACAGCAACAGCACGTCGGCGTCGCGCGCGATCTCGGCCACCGAGTCGCGCGCCGACAGCACGTCCTGCCCGGCCAGCGCGAGCGCCACGCCAGGCGCGGCGTCGTAGCCGAGCACCGTGTAGTCGCCACGCCGCAGCGAACCCGCCATGCCGCGCCCCATGTTGCCCAGACCGATCACGCCCACCGTTTTCATCCGACGACTCCCGTTAGCTGTTGGTTCGAGGCCGGTGCGCCAGCTTGCGCCCGCCTTGCATGGCCACGATGTTCGGTCCGGCGATCCGTATAATCAATCAACGCCAATATTGATATTGTTCTCTTTTTTAGAACACCAGGATCATGAGCGATACCCTTACCGACAGCCGGATCGTCTATTTCTACGAGGCCGTGCGCTGCGGCACGATCCGCGCCGCGGCCGACTGGCTCGACGTGGCGCCCTCGGCCGTGAGCCGCCAGATCGGGCTGCTGGAGAAGGAGCTCGACGCCACCCTGGTGGAGCGCCACGCGCGCGGCGTGACGCCCACCGAGGCGGGACGCTGCGTGATCGAATATTTCCGTGAGCAGCTCGCGCACCGCGACGACCTGATCTCGCGCCTGCAGGAACTGCGTGGGCTCACGACCGGCCAGGTCAGCCTGGTGCTCGGCGAGGGCTTCGTCTCGGATCTACTGGCGGGGCCAATGCAGCAGTTCTGCCGGCAGTTCCCCGGGATCCGCGTCAACCTCGACGTGGGCAGCACCAACGACGTGATCCGCAAAATCTCGAACGATGAGGGCGAGATCGGCCTGGTCTACAACCCGCCCGCCGAGCCGAAACTGGTGTCGCGCGCGTCGAAGCGGCAGCCGATGATGGCGATCGTCGGCCCCGACTTCCCCCGCCGCAGCCACAAGGTGCTGACGGTGCAGCAGCTCGCCACCTACCCGCTGGCGGCCACCCACCCCTCCTACGGCACGCGGCAGATGATGGAGGCCGTGGAATACGCCGAGCGCGTGCGGCTCGGGCCGATCGTCACCACCAATTCCTTCGCCATCCTGAAGGAGTTCGTGAGATCGGGACTCGGCATCGCGGTGATGCCAGCCTTCGCGGTGGCAGCCGAACTGCAGGCCAGGGAGCTGTTCGCGATCGAGATCGCGCATCCGATCCTCGAGAACGCCGAGGCGCACATGGTCACGCGCGTGGGCCGCAAGCTCTCGGTGGCCGCCAACAAGATGCTGCAGATGATGACGGGGCAGATGCGGGCGTTCCGCTAGCAGTGCCTGCCCGTGCTCCTGCCCGCGACGCGAGTCTGGGCTTAGAAACGGTTTCATGGAGGCCGCCGATTCCGCTGCAAGGTGTTCCAGCGGATCGAGCGGCAGCCGAGTTCAGAAACGCTTCATGGATGAGACACAACGCCAGGCGCAATTTGAACAAGCTCGCTCATCCGTGCATTTCTCCAAGCAGGCCGAAGGTCCAGGAAACCGAGGTGAAACCCGCTCAACCTGGCAGATCCGCCGCAACGCTCGCGGCGGAGGTGCGCCGCTGCAGCAGCGCGGTCGCGTCCGCGTGACCTGCCTCCGGTTTTAGTCCGAACTGCAGCCAAGACCCTGTCGGTTCAGCCTCTTGCTTCAGTACCGAAGAAACCAACTTTAGCTCATCGGATCGAGGCCGATGCATCACGTCAGCCGGCCTCGCCCAACGCGCGGGTGAGCAGGCGCGACACGCCGACGAAGGCAGGATGCGGCGCGGTGATCACGAAGGTCGGAATCTTCGCGAGATAGTCGGCAAAGCGGCCCTTCGCCTCGAAGCGGGCACGGAACGGCGATGCATCGAACAACGCGCCAAGGCGCGGCACGACGCCCCCGCCGATATGAATGCCGCCGGTCGCGCCAAGGGTCAGCGCCAGATTGCCGGCAAACGTGCCGAGCATGCCGCAGAAGCAGTCGAGGGTCGCCATGCAGCGTGCGTCTCCCGCGAGCGCACGCGCGATGATGGCCGCGGTATCAGCCGCGTCGGCCCCGGGTACGTCGCAGCCGTCGCGCGCAGCCAGCGCCGCGTGAATCACCGCGATGCCGGGGCCGGCGACCAGCCGCTCGAACGATACGTGCTGCCAGCGCGCCCGCGCGTAATGCAGCACGTCGGCCTCGCGTGCGTCGGCGGGCGCGAACGACACATGCCCGCCCTCGCCGGACAACGGCACCCATGTGTCGCCCGCGCGCACGAGCGCCGAGACGCCAAGCCCCGTTCCAGCGCCGAGTACGCCGATCGTACCCTCCGGCGTCGCCTGCCCGCCGCCGACCTGCCGTCGCTGCCCCGCGCACAGATGCGGCACGGCCATCGCCAGCGCCGCGAAATCGTTGAAGACATGCAGCGTGTCGAATCCGAGCGCGCGGCGCGTCGCGTCGATCGAGAAACGCCAGTCATGGTTGGTCATGCTGACGATGTCGCCGCTCACGGGATTAGCGATCGCGATCGCCGCGTGCCGCACCTGCGCACCGTCCGCGTCGCGCAGAAACGCGCGCACCGCGTCGTCCACGCCGGCATGGGCGCTGCATCGATAGACGCGTACGTCGCCGATCCCGCCGCGCACGGTCTCCAGCGCGAAGCGCGCGTGCGTACCGCCGATGTCCGCCAGCAGGCGTGGTTCGCCGGTCTGCACGCCGCACGGCGCGACCGGCCGACCGTTCAGGGTCGCTTCGCTCATCGTCTCTCCCGGATTGTCATCATGTGTCGATTGCTAGGGTCATGGCACGTCCACGCCGCGCGCCGCGCCCAGCAACGCGAACCAGTGCTCGCGTTCGAGCCGGATGCGGGTCGCTTCCACCGCTTCGCGCAGCGCCGCGATCCGGCTCGACCCGACGATCGGCAGCGGCCGGCACGGCAGCGCGAGCAGCCACGCGAACAGCACCGTCGTCACCGGCACGCCGAGCACGTTGCCGATCCGCACGGCGCTCGCCCGCACGCGCGCCGCGGCGGGCGACGCCTCCGTCAACAGGCGTCCGCCCGCGAGCGGCGACCACAGCATCGGCGGACAGCGCCAGCGCTGCGCCTGGTCGAACGTGCCATCGTCGAGCGGCGCGAGATGCAGCAGCGAACATTCGACCTGGTTCGTCGCGAGCGACATCCCGTGCGCCGCCATCCGGTCCTGCAGCAACCCGGCCTGCGCCGGCGTAAAGTTCGATACCCCGAATTGCCTCACCTTTCCGTCGCGCCGGAGCGCGGCGAAGGTCGCGGCGACTTCGTCGGCATCCATCAGCGGATCGGGGCGATGCAGCAGCAACAGGTCGAGCCGGTCGGTGCGCAGCGCGCGCAGCGACTGCTCGACCGACGCGACCACATGCGCATCCCGCGTGTCGTAGTGCTTGATCCCGTGGGCGGGGCGGCGCGCGGACACGAGCCGGATCCCGCACTTCGTGACGATCTGCATCCGCTCGCGCAGGTGCGGCGCATCGGCCAGCACGTCGCCGAACAGGCTCTCGGCCGTGTAGTCGCCGTAGATGTCCGCATGGTCGAAGCTCGTCACGCCGAGCTCCAGCGCCGCCTCGATCAGCGCACGGCGCTCGCGGGCGGACAACGCCCAGTCGCCGATCCGCCACATCCCGAACACGATGCGCGAGAACGTCACGGCATCGGCCCCCATCGACATCGTCGTACAGCGTTCGGTCATCGCGCTCACCACCACCATTCGACCTGCGCACCGACCGTCGAACCTGTGCGCGACGTGCCGAAGATACCCGTCGTCGACAGGGGATCGCCGGGCGCGGCCGCATCCTGCGCGGCCTGGTTCCAGCGCGCATACGTGTAGAACACGCGGAATTCGGGCCGCGACCAGAAGGAACGGTCCATCGCGAGCGTCAACGCAACGCTCGCCTTCAGCAGCGTGCGCGTCGGGCCGCCGGACGGCGTCACGCGATCGTGCCCGAGGTCGCCCTGCAGCTTGACGTGCTGCGTGAACGCATACACCGGCCGCACGCCCATCGAGATCCAGGTCTGCGATCCGCCCGACGGCGCGATGTCGCGCTGGTAGATGCCGACCACCTGTCCGCTGAAGTCGCGTGTCGCCTGCCAGTCGAACGCGTCAAGCACGCGCAGGCTCTTGTAGCGGTTGTCGTTGGTCAGCGTTCCCGTGTAGCCGAGCCCCGTGCCCGGACCGACGCCGTACTGGAACGCGAGCTTGTTCTTGCCTCCGAGCAGATTGGTCTGCACGTGCTGAACCGTGAACGACCAGCCGCCGTGCGCGTCCTGCAGCAGGCCGCTCGCATTCAGCACCGGCGCGCGGGCCGGGATGTACGACAGCCCGAACTGCAGTTCCCCGCCGGGGTTCGGGTGCAGGCCCGACAGTTGCAGGTCGTGGCGCGTCGCGTAATCCGGCTGGTCGATGTAGTCCTCGCGAAATAGCGCGTAACTGAGCTTCAGGCCACCACCGATCGGCACGTTCTCGATGCCCGCGCCGAGGCCGCTCGGGTTCCAGTAGAAGAAGTCGTTGATGTGAACGTCGTTGCGCCGGTAGTAGATGCGCCCGAACCAGATTCGCATGTCGTCGAGACCCGGGAAATTCGTGAGCTGCACGTACGACTGCGGCAGGCGGATCTTGCCGTGATTGCCATCGAAAGTCGGCGTGCGATCGAGATCGTTGACGAGGCTCGCCATGCCCACCGCCGACAACTGCATGCCGTTCGAGAATTTGTACAGCGTCTGATCGATCTCCAGCTCGCTGTAGACCTGGCATTCGTTGCCGAGCCGGTACTTGCTTTGCGCGCCCGGCAGCTGGAAGCAGGCCTGCGAGTGACTGTCGCTGGTGCCGACGCCGGCCCGCAGATAGCCGTGGAACTGCGTCCACGGCGTCAACTGGTTCCAGGCCGACGACGGCGTCGGCGTGGCCACGTTGGCAGGGCTCGTGTCGGCCGGCACGACGCCCGTTGCCTGCGACAACCCGCCCGGCGCGCCGTCCGCGGCGACCGTCGTTGCCGGATCCGGCGCCGCATGCAGCGCGGCCGATGCAACGGCCAGCGAGAAAGCGGCGGCGAGCCGCGTGGGTCTGAACGCGGTGCGTGCGGGAGCGCGCGCGGCGCGGCCTGCTTCGTTGATCATGAACGTGTCTCCAAACGTTGTCAGTGCGCCGCGTGCGATGCGCGGCGTCATCGAATAGGTGTGCGTGCTGCGTCGTGCGATCGGCGGGCCGGCGCGGTGGACGACCCGCGCCGGCCCGGTGCGACGTCAACCCGCGACGTCGAGGTCCAGCAAGGGCGGCGCGGCGACGGCCGCCGGCCCGGGCGCGTGAATGCGGATCGGCTCGCCCGCGGCTGCGCTCGCATAGATCGCGTCGAGAATTTCCATCACGATCAGCCCTTCCTCCCCGGGCGCCGGATGCGGAACGTCGCACAGGATCGCTTCCGCGTAGTCGTACATCGCGGAATGCGCGCCTTCCGCGGGCGGATTCAGGCGCATGTCGAACTGCGCGCCGTTCTGCTCGATGAACACGTGCGCGTCGAACGTGTAGCCCTCGTTCAGGTTCTTCTGCAGCAGCCCGGCGCGCGTGCCGAGCAGGCGCGTCTCCATCAGCTCCGCTTCCTGGATGTTGGTTGCCCACGACGCCTCGAGCGCGAGCGTCGCGCCGTTGTCGAAGCGGATCAGCGCGGCCGCGAGATCCTCGACGTCGAATGTCTTGCCCGCGCGCGCCGCGAGCTCGCGCGCGATCGGATCGTAGGTGCTGCCCATCACCCACACGGGCTTCGGATAGCCCATCAACCACAGCGCGAGATCGAGGCGATGCACGCCGAGATCGATCAGCGGGCCGCCGCCCGCCAGCGCCTTGGTGCCGAACCAGCCGCCGAAGCCCGGCATCCCGCGCCGGCGGTGCCAGACCGTGCGTCCGAAGTAGAAATCGCCGAACAGACCGCTATCGACCTGCGCCTTCAGCGCACGCGACTGCGCGCTGAAGCGGTACGAGAAATTGATCATGAGCCGCTTGCCGGCGCGCTGCGCGGCGATCAGCATGTCGCGTCCCTCGTCCGCGTTCAGCGCCATCGGTTTCTCGCACAGCACGTGGCAGCCGGCGTCGAACGCGGCGAGCGTCAGCTCGCGATGAAACACGTTCGGCGTGCAGACGCTGACGACATCGAGCTTCTCCGCTGCCAGCATTGCATCGGCCGTGGCGTAGCGTGCGTCGATGCCGAATGCGTCGCCGACTTTCGCGAGCCGCTTCGCATCGGGATCGGCGATCGCGACCACGTCGACATCCGGATGCTCGCGCCAGCCTTCGACATGTTTGCGACCGATTCCGAGTCCGATCACGCCTACGCGCAGCCGGCGGCCGCGCGCGATCGCGGCCACTTCCGGCAGCTCGACCTTGTAATCGTCGTTCATGCGAGGTCTCCGGCGGTTTGCTGGATGCCGACGTGCGCGAACTGCCCGCTCTTCTCGCTGAGCGTTTCGAGCGGCGCCGAGTTCGGGCAGCGGTCGACGAGGTTCACGCGGGGGGCGGCCCACTGCACTGCGTTCGCGATCACACGCTGCACGTTGCGGTCGTGATAGGTCGGATACGCTTCGTGCCCGGGACGGAAATAGAAGATCCGGCCATGGCCGCGCTCCCAGCAGCAGCCCGAACGAAACACCTCGCCGCCTTCGAACCACGAGATGAAAACGGTGCTGTCCGGTTGCGGGATGTCGAAACGCTCGCCGTACATTTCCTCGTGCTGCAGCTCGAAATATTCACCGAGTCCCGCCGCGATCGGATGGGACGGCTCGACGACCCACAGCCGCTCCTTCTCGGCCGCCTCGCGCCACTTCAGCGAACAGTTCGTGCCGAGCAGGCGGCGGAAAATCTTCGAGAAGTGTCCGGAATGCAGCACGATCAGGCCCATCCCTTCGAGCACGCGGCGCTGCACGCGCTCGACGATCTCGTCGGAAACTTTCGCATGCGCCTTGTGCCCCCACCAGATCAGCACGTCGCACGCGGCGAGCCGCGCTTCGTCGAGCCCATGCTCGGGCTGATCGAGCGTCGCGGTGCCGATTTCAAGCGGCAATGCGCCGTGGCCGAGCGCCGGCGTCTCTGCGAGCGCGCTGGCGATCACCTCGTGCAGGCCGTCAGGGTAGATCGCTCGCACGCCTGCGTTTTCCCGTTCGTGCTCGAACTCGTTCCAGACGATCACTGAAAGCTTATTGTTTAGCATGACTATCCTTTATCGATGATTTGGCGCCAATTCGACAGCGGCCTTGCGCCGTGGCCGCCTGAAACCCGTGATTGAATGCCCTGCGTGCCGCTCAGGCGAGCGCCAGCGCCGGTTCGGCAGGCGCGTGCGGCGTACGTGCCGCCGCGCGTCCGTCCGGATGAAACAGATGCATCGCGCCGGCCGGCAGATCGAAGCGCACGCGCTCGCCGATCCGCACGGTGAGCGCGTCGGTCTTCGCGACGATCGGCTGGTCGCACAGCGGCGTATCGAGATACAGATAGGTGTGCTCGCCCATCTGCTCGGCGTGCGCGACCTCGCCCGTCACGATGCCGGCGCCCACCCGCACATGTTCCGGGCGGATGCCGAGCGTCACGCGGGCACCCGGTTCGAGGTCGTCGCCGCACACGCCGGCGATCAGCGGATGATCCTTCGCCAGCGCGCGAACCTCGGTGCCGCCAGCCGCCGCGACGCTTGCCGGCAGAAAGTTCATCGCCGGCGAGCCGATAAAACCGGCGACGAACCGGCTCGCCGGGCGGTGATACAGATCGAGCGGCGTGCCGATCTGCGCGATGCTTGCGATCCCGTTGCGTCCTTCGAGCGGCCGCAGCAGCACGATCTTGTCGGCGAGCGTCATCGCCTCGACCTGGTCGTGCGTCACGTAGATCATGCTGGTGCTGTCGAGGCCGCGGTGGAGCTTCGCGATCTCGACGCGCGTCTTCACGCGCAGCGCCGCATCGAGGTTCGACAGCGGCTCGTCGAACAGGAACACTTTCGGCTTGCGAACGATCGCGCGGCCGATCGCGACGCGCTGCCGCTGGCCGCCCGACAGCGCGCCTGGCTTGCGTTCGAGCAGTTCGCCAAGACGCAGCGACTCGGACGCGAGCCGCACGCGCCGGTCGATCTCGTCCTTCGGCAAGCGCAGATGACGCAGGCCGAACGCCATGTTTTCGTAGACGGACATGTGCGGATAGAGCGCATAGCTCTGAAACACCATCGCGATGTCGCGCTGGGCAGGCGCAAACGTGTTGACGCAGCGGCCATCGATCCACACGTCGCCCGCGCTCTGTTCCTCGAGGCCGGCGACGATCCGCAGCAACGTCGACTTGCCGCAGCCCGACGGGCCGATGAATACGCAGAACTCGCCCGGCTCGATCGTGAGATTCACGTCGCTGAGGATGGGGGTCGTGCCGAACTGCTTGTGAAGACCGCTCAACTTGATCTGACTCATGTTTTTCCTCTCGATCCTGATGCGCCGATGCGCGTCAACCCTTGACCGCGCCGGCAGTCAGACCGGACACGATATGCCGCTGAAACACCAGCACCAGCAGCACGAGCGGCACCGTGACGATGACCGACGCGGCCATGATGGTTCCCCATGGCAATTCGTAACTGCTCGCGCCCGAGATCATCGTGATCGCGACGGGTACCGTGCGCTGGCCCGGCGAGATCATGAAGGTCAGCGCGAACAGGAACTCGTTCCAGGCCGACACGAACGCGAGCAGCGACGTCGCGGCCAGCGCCGGCCGCAGCAGCGGCATGAAGATCCGGAAGATCAGCGTGAACACGCCGACGCCGTCGACGAGCGCCGCTTCTTCCAGCTCGCGCGGCAGCTCGCGCATGAACGTGACGAGAATCCAGATCGTGAACGGCAGCGTGAAGATCAGGTCGGACAGCACGAGCGCGCCGAGATGGTCGTACAGACCGAGCATGCGAACCAGCTCGAACAGACCCGACAGGATCGCGACCTGAGGAAACATCGACACGCCGAGAATGCACATCATCAACACGCCGCGCCCGCGGAACGACACGCGGCCAAGCGCATACGCAGCGAGCACCGAGACGGCGAGCGACAGCGCGACCGCCCCGCCCGCGACGAGCGCCGAGTTCAGCAGGTACGCGCCGAACGGCTGGCCGCGGAACAGCTGCCGATAGTTGTCGAGCGACGGGCTCGACGGAAACAGCGACGTATCGAACAACGCGTCGCCGTGCTTGACCGACGTGCCGATCATGTAGACGAACGGGAACAGCGCGATCACCAGCACGAGCGCCGACAGCAGCCCGTGAATCGCGGCATCGAGTGAATGCTTCTTCAAGTCACGCCTCCTTCATCCGGCGGCGGCTGAGCGCCATGTAGCCGATGGTGAACAGCACGATCGTGGCGAACAGCAGCATCGCCGACGCCGACCCGAACCCGACCTGCTGGAAATCGATCAGCTGTTCGCGCACATAGACCGACATGCTTTTCGTGATCCGGCTGTTCGACGTCATCACGTAGATCAGGTCGAACACGCGCAACGCGTCGAGCGAGCGGAAGATCATCGCGACCAGCACGCCGGGCAGGATCAGCGGCAGCGTCACCGACCGGAACACGCGCCAGCGCGGCACGCCGTCGACTCGCGCGGCCTCGTAGCAATCGCGCGGCACCGTCTGCAGCGCGGCAAGCATCAGCAGCGCCATGAACGGGGTCGTCTTCCACACGTCGACAAGCACGATGGTCGGGAATACGAGGCGTGCGTCGGCGGTAAATGCGAGCGGTTCATGGATCGCGCCGATCGACATCAGCATCGCGTTGACGATCCCGAACTGGTCGTTGAGCATCCAGCTCCAGATCTTCGCCGACACGACGGTCGGGATCGCCCACGGCACGAGCACGGCCGCGCGCAGCAGCGTGCGCAGCCGCGACGGCACGTCCAGCAGCAGCGCGACGCCCATGCCCGCGGCCGTCTCGAGCACTACCGACGCCGCGGAGAACAGCACGGTGTTGCCGACGGCCTGCCACCAGGCCGGATCGCGCAGCACGCCCGCAGCGCCGAGATAATTGTCGAGGCCGACGAAGCGGCGTTGCGACAGATCGGAAAGTTGCGCGTCGGTCAGGCTGAACCATGCGGTGCGCAGCAGCGGCCAGCCGGCGATCGCCGCCAGCGCGAGCAGCGCGGGCGCCACCAGCAGCCATGCCTGGCGCCGACGCGCCTGCGCGAGCCCCGCTCGGGCCCTGGCGGGCACCTTCACGAATGCAGGAGTACTACTTATCTCGATGCTTCCGGTTCTCATTCGATGTCTCCTGTCAGGCCGGCGCCATGCGGCGGGCGGCCCGATCGATCAATCGCGCGCTGCGGCGCTCAGTGCCAGTTGCCGCCCGGTGCGAGCCGGTTGAGCGTGGCGGCGAGCCGCGCGAGCGCGCCCGATGCGGTGTCGCTGCCGGCGAGCACGTCGTGTGCGGCGTTCCAGAACTGGTTGCTGACCTGGTTGTACTTCGCGCCGGTCACGGTCGACGGCCGCGCGACCGCGGTGCCGAATGTCGGCAGCAGGTCGGCCATGAACGGGTTGGCCTGCAGGATGTCCTTGTCCCGGTAGAGCGCGAGCATCGTCGGGTTGTACGCTCCCTGAATCGCGCGCATCTTCTGCACCTCCGCGCTCGCCAGGTACATCACGAGATCGGCGGCCAGTTTCGGATTCGGGGAGTAGCGCGACACGGCAAGCTGCCATCCGCCCAGCGCGGCGGCCGGGCGGCCGTCTGCGCCGCCCTTGGGCAGCGGCGCGATGCCGACCTTGCCCTTGATCGGGCTGCCCGCGCGATTCGCGATCGCCCAGGCGTACGGCCAGTTGCGCATGAACACGGCGTTGCCGGCCTGGAACACGCCGCGGGCTTCCTCTTCGCCGTAATTCAGCACGGCTTTCGGGCTGATCGTGCCGACCCATTTCGCCGACTGCTCGAGCGCCCTGATCGCGCCAGGGTTGTCGATCGTCACGCGGCCCTTGTCGTCGACCACCGTGCCGCCGTTGTAGCTGCTGATCCATTCGAGCGCATCGCAGGTCAGCCCTTCGTATGCCCGCCCCTGCCACACGTAACCCCAGACCTTCTCGTTGCCGGCCGCGCGCTCGCTCGACTGGATCCTGCGCGCGGCGGCGTCGAGCTCGTCCCACGTCGCAGGCACTTTCACGCGATACTTGTCGAGCAGGTCCTTGCGATAGTAGAGCAGCCCCGTATCGATGAACCACGGCATCGCGACCAGCCTGCCGTTGACCGTATCGTTCGCGACGATGCTCGGGAACGACTGGCTTTCCAGCCCCTTGCTGTATGGCTTCAGGTCGACCAGATGGTTCGCGAGGATGCCCGGCCAGACCGTATCGATCTGCATCACGTCGATCTTGTCCGAACCGCTGCCGAGCAGTTGCTGATACAGCGCCAGCGTCTCGCTCGAGTTATTTGGCATGCTGATGAACTCGACCTCGTTGCCGGTCTTCTCTGCCCAATGCTTTGCCGAGACCTGGCAAATGTCCTGGTCGACGCCGGCCGCGCCGCATGCGATCCGCAGCGTCGCCGCGCCAGCCGTGGCGGCCGTAAAAAACGCCGTCGCAAGCGCCGTCGTCAGCAAACCCACTTTGAGCTTCGTCATTCGGTGTCTCCGTTTTTCGAATCGTTCTCGTCGCACGCCACGGTGCCGCGAATGCGCCGCCGGGTGCCGTGGGTCTATGAAACCCTAGTCCGGTTAATCGAAAATTTCGGAAACGCATCCCGTCATTAACAATCGAAACAATCGCCGTCGCGCGTCAGCCCAGCAGCGCGGCGAGTGCCGCCAGATCGAACGGCTTCGGCACGAACGGCAGGTCGGCGCGCCAGTCGGGATGGGTCTGATGAATCTCGGGCGGCAGGCCCGAGGTAAGTGCGACGCGCTGCGCCGGCCAGCGCTCGGCGAGCCGCGCCGCGAGCGCGATGCCGCTGCCGCCCGCGCCGAGCGAGATGTCCGACAACACGAGCGTGACGGGGCCGTGCTCGGTCAGCCAGCGCAATGCCGCGTCGCCGGTGTCGACCGCGTCGGCCCGCGCGCCAAGCGCCGCGAACTGACTGAGCGCCGTGTCGCGCACTTCGGGATCGTCGTCGACCACGAGCACGCGGGCACCGGCGCGCGCCGCGACAGGCGCGGCCGCCGTGGCGGCCGGCGCGCCGCGCCGGTCGGGCGGCGCGCTCTCGGGCAGCCACAGTTCGACGCGCGTCCCCCGGCCAACCTCGCTGTGGATGCGCAGATCGCCGCCGCTCTGGCGCACGAAGCCGTAGACGCTGCTGAGTCCGAGCCCGCTCCCCTCGCCAGCCGCCTTGGTTGTGAAAAATGGTTCGATCACCTTGTCGAGCAGCACCGGCGCGATCCCGCAGCCCGTGTCGGTGACGCTCAGCACGATCGCGTGCGCGGCGCCGCCGTCGGCCGCCGGTTCGCGGCGCGCGGCCAGCGCCAGCTCCCCGCCGTCCGGCATCGCGGCGGCGCTGTTGAGCGTCAGGTTGAGGACCGCGTTCTCGAGCTGGCCGCGATCGACGTTCACCCACATCGGATCGGCGGCCGGCTCCAGCACGACGGCCACTCGCTGGCCCGCCGAGTATTCGACGAGATCGAGCATTTCCGCGAGCATCGCCCTCACCGACACGCGCTCGGCCCGCAGCGGCTGGCGCCGTGCGAATGCGAGCAGCCGCCGCGTGAGCCGCGACGCACGCTCGGCCGCGCGGCGTGCCCGCTCGGCCATCGTCTGCGCGTCCTGCTGCCCTTCCAGCCGCGGCAACAGCAGCTCCAGATTGCCGAGTATCGCGACGAGGAAATTGTTGAAATCGTGCGCCACCCCGCCCGTCAGCTGGCCGAGCACATCCATCTTCTGCGCCTGACGCAGTTCCGCCTCGACCGCGCGCCGGCTCGTCAGGTCGCGGCAGACCGCCACCCATCCGCCGTCAGGAAGGGGCTGGCAGTGGAATTCGAGGGTCCGCTGGTCCCGCAGGTGCAGTTCGGCCGATGCGGCGATACGCGCGCCGTCCGACGTGCGGGTCGCGGTTTCGCGCGACACTTGGCGCCAGCGCGCCGGCTGGTGCATGGCCTGCCGCAGCGCCGCGAGCGACAGGCCCGAATGCAGCGCGCCCGGGTCGATCCCGAGCAGCGTCGCGAAGGGCGGATTCCACGCGATCAGGCTGCCGTGCGTGTCGTGGACGGACACCCCGTCGTTCATCGAATTGAGCACCGACTCCTGCAGGCGGCGCTGCGACTCGAGCCCCTGGGTCAGTTGCTCCTTTTCGATCAGATTGGTGCGAAACACCTCGAACGCGCGCGCCAGCTCGCCGATTTCGTCGGGCCGGTGCGTCGACGGCATCCGGTCGGACGTAATCCCTTTCGCGAGTCGCGCCATCACGCGCGTCATCGCCTGCAGCTTGTGCAGGATGCGGCTCGCGTAGGCGACGCCGAGCAGCGCGACCGCGACGCCCGCGACGGCCAGCAGCAGCAGTCCCGACTGGCTGGAGACCGCGACCTTGCGCACCTTGTCGCTGCGCTCGCTGGCGATCTGCCGCAAGCGTTCGACGTAGCGCGCCGACTTGCCGCTCAGGTGATCCGCGTGGCCGCGCAGGAGCGTGACGAGATAGCCCGTCTGCGCTTCGCTCGACAGGAATTCGCGGCGCACCGCGAACACGCTGCGCGCGCCGCCGTCGAGGTGCTGCAGCGCGTCAGCAAGCGCCGGCTGCAGACGATCCTCGCCGCGCTCGCGCACGCGCAGCCACAGCGCCTCGTTATCGCTTTCCGCGCTGCCGAGCTCCGCTGCGTTCGCGGCCTGGAGCGCTCCGGCCGTGCGGGCCCAGATCTCGAGCAGCGTCGGCGCGCGCTTTGCAATCACGCTCTTGTCGCGCGCGATGCTTGCGCCGATGCGGTCGTTCGCGACGCGCAGGTCGCTCAGTTCCTCCTTGAGTTGCCGCTGCCGGCCCGACACGATCAGCAGCCTGGCGAGATCCTGGTCGATCGCGTCGAGATCGTCGATCACCGCGAGTCGCTCGCCGGCCTTGGCGGCGGGCCCCGGCTGTTTGCCGAAGCCCGGCGACAACCGCCGGATGTCGCCGAGCAGGCCGCGCAGCAGCTCGGTGTCGTTGTGCAGCAGGTCAGAAGAATCCGTCAGCATCATGCTCGGCGCGACCGCGGCGAGCTGCGCGACCTTGTCCGACAACTCGAGCGCACGGGCGATCTCCGGCACCACGTTCGCCTCGTATTCGTCGAGCGCGTTCTGGTTCGCGCGCATGCCGAGCACGCCGACCACCACGACTGCGAGCGTGATGCCGAACAGCAGCAGGAACGTCGCGATCAGCTTGGCCCGGACACTCCAGGGCGGCAACAGCCTGAACGTCGCGCGCATCGCGTCACACGCGCACGACGGGCACCGCGAACATATAGCCGACGCCACGCTGCGTGCGGATATAAGTCGGCTGCTCGGGGTTCGGTTCGATCTTGCGGCGCAGGCGCAGGATCAGCACGTCGATCGTTCTGTCGTATACATCGATGCCGAAGCCGCGCGTATGTTCGAGCAACCGGTCGCGCGACCAGACGCGCGACGGCTGCTGCACCATCGCGGCGAGCAGCTCGAATTCGCCCTGTGTCAGCGAGCACGGCGCACCGTTGTGCGTCAGCGTGCGCGCGGCCAGATCCATCGTCCAGCCGTCGAAGCAGTAGCGCGGGCCGCCGCCGTTCGATGCGGGGCGCGGCATCGACAGCTCGGTCGTACGCCGCAACTGGGCGCGCACGCGCGCGATCAATTCGCGCCCGGAGAACGGTTTCGTGACGAAATCGTCGGCCGCGGTCTCGAGGCCTAGCACGCGATCCGTCTCGTCGCCAAGGCCGCTGATCATGATGATCGACACGTCGGAGCGGCGCCGCAGCTCGCGCGCGACCGTCAGGCCGTCCTCGCCGCGCAGCTTCAGGTCGAGAATCACGAGCGCGTGCGGCGCGGCCGCGAGCTGCTGCTGCATCCCGGCGGCGCTGTCGACCGCCGAAACGCCGAACCCGGCTTCTTCCAGCGCGCTCGTCAGCCAGGCACGCACTTCCGGATCGTCGTCCACCACCAGGATCCGTTGTTTTTCCGACATGGGTGTTCTCCTCTGAGCTGGTCCTGCGCGCCTTTTTTGATCGTCCGTACGGTGCGGACTGGCCGTTCCGGCAATATGAGGCCGGACTGCGATGGCATGACGCAGTCGGCCCGGAAACGAATGGTGGCTGATTCAGGTCGATCCTGGCAAGTTCGCGAGAACTCGGAGCGGCGCGTGGATGCGCACGACGTCGCTTCCGTCTTCGCGTGAACGTGCCCCGATCGCGCAAGGGCACCGGCAGCGCCGTGCGATCATGTGTTCGGAAGCCGTGTGGTGGCGCTGTCACCGGCGTATCGTGTCCGGCTACCTGATCGCGCGCGGCGAAACGGTGCCGCGCATCATGGGCCAAGACCGCGTCGGGCCCGCGCGCCTCACGGCCGGCGCTGTGATCAGGACGGGCGGCTCGGTCGTCTATCCGGACGTAGAAGGCGATGCTGCGGCGCAAGCACCCGCCACGCAACCGGAACCGGACGAGCGACGCGGCGCCGGTCGCACGCCCGGGGAACGTTGGCGCGATAACGACATGGCGGCGTGACGGCGTGACGCGACACGCCCCGCACGTCCGCGGCCCCGCACTCGCCCCGATTTGCGTGTCGGCCATCCTGCATTACCATCGAACGACCACCGCGCATGCCCGCCTCCGGCATGCGAGCCTGCCACCTCCGAATTCCCGCACCGATGCTCGCTCTCATCATCCTCGCCGGCCTGTGGGCAGGCTTGCAGAACGCCCTCGCGGGCGGCGGCTCGTTCGTGACGTTGCCCGCGCTGATCGTGTCGGGGATGTCGCCGCTCGCGGCAAACATCACGTCGACGGTCGCGCTGTTCCCGGGCCAGGTCACCACCGGCTGGGCCAGCCGGAACATGGTGCAAGGCGCGGGCAAGCTGTCGTTTCGCGCGCTGTTCGCGCTCAGCGTGGTCGGCGGCGCGCTCGGCGGGCTGCTGCTGCTGAAAACCCCGTAGTCGATCTTCTCGCACCTCGTGCCGTGGCTCGTGCTGTTCGCGACGGTCGTGTTCGCGTGGGGCAGTTTCTTCCGCAGGCCGAGTGCGGGCGCGCAGCATCTCGGCCCGGTCACGGCCGCGATCTCGCAGTTCCTGATCGCGATCTACGGCGGCTACTTCGGCGGCGGAATCGGCTTCCTGATGATGGCTGCGCTGACGATGGCCGGCCTGTCGCCGCGTCACGCGATGTCGACCAAGAACGCGCTCGCCGGCGTGATGAACGCATCCGCGGTCGTGCTGTTCGTGACCTCGCCCGACCTGCACTGGCGCGCGGCGATCGCGCTCGGCGGCGGCGCGATCGTGGGCGGCCTGCTCGGCGCGTGGGCACTGCATCGCGTCAACGAACGCGTGCTGCGGATCGGCATCGTCTGCATCGGCGGCGCGCTCACCGTCGGGCTGTTCGTCAAGCCGATCTGACGCACGCGCGGGAACGGCCGGCGCGGCGCCGCCGCAACGGCAATTGATGAGCAAACCGCAAGACGTCTTTCGGATATCTCGTTTGCGGTCGCGCCCGCGTCCGCCGACAATCCGGGGCTGCCATCGTCATTGCCCGCTCGCGGGCAACGCCCGGCAATCCGCGGCCGGCGCCTCCGTCATCATCATCCACCGCCGGCCCGGCACATCGCGTCGCATACGCTCCCGACATCGGCGCACCGCGCGGCGGCAGAAGGCTTGCCGCAGCCCCCGCCCGATACCTTCCCGGCCAACAATAAATAGAGGTAGGAGATGCAGGACAACTCATTGAGGCAAAGCCTCAAACAACGACACATCACGATGATCGCGCTGGGCGGCGTGATCGGCGCGGGCCTGTTCGTCGGCTCCGGCGCGATCATCGCGTCCGCCGGTCCCGCGGCGATCCTGTCGTACCTGATCGGCGGCGTGATCGTCACGCTGGTGATGTTCATGCTTGGCGAAATGGCGTCGCGCAACCCCGACAGCGGGTCGTTCTCGACGTATGCGAGCGCGTATCTCGGCGAATGGGCCGGCTATGCGGTCGGCTGGCTGTACTGGTTCAAGTCGATGATGACGATCACGGTCGAGGCGATCCTGCTCGGCGCAATCCTCCACGATTTCCTGCCGTGGCTGCCGATATGGGGCGGCGCGCTGTTCATGCTGGTCACGCTGATCGCGAGCAACGCGTACTCGGTACGCTCGTTCGGCGAAGCCGAATACTGGCTGTCGTTCGCGAAGGTAACGACGATCATCGTCTTCATGGGGCTCGGCGTGTCGATCCTGCTGGGCTTCCAGCCGCGCATTCCCGCTCCCGGCCTCGTGAACCTGACGGACCACGGCGGCTTCATGCCGAACGGCATCTCGCCCGTGCTCGCGGGCGTGATGGTCGTGATCTTCTCGCTCGGGGGCAGCGAGATCGCGGCGGTCGCCGCCGGCGAATCGGAGAACCCGCGCAAGAACGTGATCCGCGCGATCAAGAGCGTGATCGTGCGCGTGATGATGTTCTACGTCGGCTCGGTGTCGATCCTGATCCTGTGCATGCCGTGGACCGACAAGGCCAACCTGAAGTCGCCGTATGTGTCGCTGTTCGGCATGGCGGGCTTCGCGGGCGCGGCCATCGCGATGAAGCTCGTGCTGTTCGTGTCGTTCATGTCGGTGATGAACTCGTTTCTGTTCTCGAACTCGCGCATGCTGTTCTCGCTGAGCCAGCGCGGCCACGCGCCCGCGATGTTCGGCCGCACCAACGCGAAAGGCGTGCCGATGAACGCGCTCCTGCTGTGCCTCGCGCTCTGCGTGTCGATCCTCGCGATTCACTTCGTCAGCGGCGGCGACCTGTTCCTGATGCTCGCGAAAAGCAGCGGCGCGTTCGTGATGATCGTGTGGATCTTCATCATCGTCGCGCACTTCGCGATGCGCCGGCAGACGAAGAGCGAACAGCGCGATCCGACGGCGTTCCGCGCATGGTTCTATCCGGTATCGAACTGGGTCGCGCTGCTCGCGCTGGTCGCCGTGCTCGGCTCGCAGGCGTTCAACCCGGATTCGCAGTTCCAGTTCTGGTTCACGGTGTCGACGGCGCTGGTGATCGTCGCGTCGTATTTCATGCGACGCAAATCGTCGTCGCTCGGACAGCCGTCGGTGCGCTGAGCGCTCAGGCGGCCGTGCGGCTGCCTCGACACGCAACACACGCGGGTGCGGCGGCCGGTTCGTGCGCGCCCGCCAGTCAACCCTGGCAGGCGCGCCCGTTCAACCGAACGGCCGCACGCCGATCAGCGGGCCATGCAGGAACAGCGCGAACACGGCCCACACGATGTGCCCCGCCACGACGGCGATGATGTCGCCAGACAGTCTGCCGGGCGGATAGCGAACGCCATCGCGGCGATCGCGTGCGCGCGACACGACGAAATCGACCAGCGACCACACGAAGAACGCGCCGAACAGCACGACCGCATGCAGCGTGCCGTTCGCGAGCAGGTGCGCGACCGCCCATACCATCACGCCGGCCAGCATCGGATGATGGACGAGCGGCTTGATCCGGTTGCGCGGCACGTACGCGGCGGCGATCAGCACGAACGCAACGGCGGTCAGCACGCCGGTCAGGTGGCGCACGCCGACGGGCGACACCCACAGCAGCGTCACGTTCTCGCGCGCGAGCCCGTAGCCGCGCACGATCAGTACGAAGCCGACGATCGATGCGATCGCATACCCGGCCTTCCAGCCCTTCTCGCCGATGCGTTCGATCATCGCGGTGCGCCAGCCGTCGGCCACGATCCGGATCGAGTGCACACCGAGGAAGATCGCTAAACCGAGAATCAGGACGAGCATCGGCTGTCTCCGTCTGGAGTGTCGAGGGGGGAGCCATTCCGCGCGGCATTCGACGCGCCGTTCGCGGAGCCGGCAGCGAGGCCGGCGGGGAATGCGCGAGACGCGGACGCAACCCGCGCCGATCATAAACGCCACAACCGCCGTTGTGAAGCATCGGGAATGTGCGGTGCGGCAAGCCTGGCGCTTTCGTGTATCCCGTGCGGATGCGAGGTATCGCCCGACTCGCCCGGCAAGGACAAAACGGAAAGAGAGGACAACGGACATCCCGCCGCCGTGACGGCGTGCGGCTGATGCTACGGTTGCTTGCGCTTCGACGCGGATTTCGGGGCGGGCTGTGTGGCGGGTTTCGTGACCGGCTTCGCGCCCGCTTTCGTGGCGGGTTTCGCAGCCGCTTCCGCCGCCTTCGGCGACGGCCTCGTACTCCGTTTCGCTGCCGGTTTCGACGCTCCTGCCGGTTCCTTCGCCGGTTTCGGCCCGGCCACCTTCTTCGCCTTGCGCTTCGGCGCACCCGCCAACAGCGCCGCGCGATACGCGCTGCGGCACCAGTCGAACAGCGCGCCGGCATCCTCGAGCACGTCGGCCGGCGTTTCGTAATAGCCTTCGAGCGCGACGGTCCGCGTGCGCCCCGTGTACGAGAACGGCCCCATCCCCGCCGCGATGAACGCCGGCCGGTTCACGTCGTCGACCCGCAGGAACAGCGACCCGCGCGCGAGAAACCCGAACATCACGCCATCGAGCCGCATCGCCGCGCCGCTGAAGAACCGCGTGACGTCGACGCGACCGAGGCTCGCGACCTGATACGCGATCTCGTCGCCATGCGCCTTGTCCGCCTGCCAGCTCATCAGCCGCTCGCTCGGGCTAGCCGGTCACGCTGCGCCGGTACAGCGCTGCGTCCACGCGTCGAGCCGGGCGTCGTCGAAGCCGACGAGCGCCGCGCTTTCGCGAATCTGCCGCCACGTCGCGCGATCGACCGGAATGCCGTCGGCGCCACGCGCGGCGCGACTCGCCTCCTCCGGCTCGCCGGGCATCTGCACCGGCGCATCGCCCGCCTGCGGCGACGCCTTCGCCCATGCGACGAACGCATCGGCCTCGCGCTGCGCATCGGCCGCATCGAACGCGTTCGGGTCGATCAGCACCGACAGCATCCCGTTCACGATCGCGCTCGTCTTCTGCAGCGTGTCGCCGTACGTCGTATGGCCGCCGACCAGCGCGCCTCCGAAGATCTCGCACATCGCGGCGAGCGCATAGCCCTTGTGCAGCCCGAACGGCAGCAGCGAGCCGAACGGCTGCTCGTGCATGACGGCCGGATCGTCGGTCGGCCGGCCGAGATGATCGATCAGCGACCCGGCCGGCACGCGCTTGCCCTGGTTATGGGCGACGCGCGTCTTGCCGTATGCGATCGCGCTCGTCGCGAAGTCGAGCAGCAGCGGCGGCTGACCCGCGCGCGGATACGCGGCGCAGAACGGATTCGTGCCGAAACGCGGATCGGTGCCGTGCAGCGGCGCGACCAGCAGGTCGCCCGGCACGTTGACGAAGTGAAACGACACGAGCCCCGAGCGCGCGCATTGCTCGGCCCAGTGCCCGATACGGCCGAGGTGATGCACGTCGCGCAGCCCGATCGCGCAGATGCCCATGCGGCGCGCACGCTCGATGCCTTCGACCATCGCCTCGAACGCGATCACCTGGCCGAAGCCGCGTCCGCCGTCGACCGTGAGCACCGCGCCGCCGTCGCGGGCGATCGACGCGTGCCCGTTCAACTGCAACTGCCCTTCCCGCCACGACGCGACGTAGTTCGGGATCATCCCGATCCCGTGCGAATCGTGACCCGCGAGATTCGCGCCGACCAGATGATCGGCGACGAGCCGCGCCTCGCGCTCGCTGCTGCCGGCCTGCTCCCACAGTGCCGCGACGAATGCATGCAGCGGTTCGGCGCGCATGCGCAGCGGTTCGGTATCAGGTGTCGGCAGCGCGGTCATCGGCAAGGCTCCGTCGGGTCAGGTCGAGGCGGGATGGGCAGCAACGGCGCTCAGCGCGCGGACGCGATCACGTCCGCTACCGCCGCGGTGAGCTTCTTCGCGTACGGCACGTGCAGGAACTCGTTCGGGCCGTGCGCATTCGACTTCGGTCCGAGCACGCCGCACACCATGAACTGCGCGGACGGGAAACCGGCCTGCAGCACGTTCATCAGCGGGATCGTGCCGCCGAGGCCCATGTACGCGCAATCTGCACCGAAGTGGCGGCGCGACGCGGCGTCGAGCGACGACGCGAGCCACGGCGCGAGGTCCGGCGCGCTCCAGCCGGTCGCGGCGCCCGCGTCCGGCTTGAACGTGACCTTCGCGTTGTACGGCGGATCGAGTTCGAGCAGTGCCTTCAGCTGCTGCACGGCCTGCGCGGCATCGACGAGCGGCGGCAGGCGCAGCGACAGCTTGAACGCGGTGCGCGGACGCAGCACGTTGCCCGCATCGGCGAGCGCCGGCATGCCGGCCGCGCCCGTCACCGACAGCGACGGACGCCACGTCGAATTCAGCAGCGCCTCGCGCGGATCGGTCGTGGTCGGCAGCACGGGCTTGCCGTCCATCCCGCAGGCCCACGGCAGCCCCTTCCACACGGTGTCGCCGAGAATCGCGGCGGCCGCGTCGGCTTCGCGCACGCGGCTGTCCGGAATCTCGCAATGGAACACGCCCGGCAACAGGTTGCCGTTCTTCGCGTCTTCCAGGCGTTCGAACAACTGGCGCATCACGCGGAAGCTCGACGGCGCGATGCCACCGTAGACGCCCGAATGGATGCCTTCCTCAAGCACCTCGACCTGCAGGTCGCCGGACACGAGCCCGCGCAGCGACGTGGTGAGCCACATCTGGTCGTAATTGCCGGCGCCCGAATCGAGGCACACGACGAGCGACACCTGGCCGAGCCGATCGCGCAGCGCATCGACGTACGGCAGCAGGTCGTAGCTGCCCGATTCCTCGCAGGTCTCGATCAGGCCGACGCAGCGCGGCCGCTCGACGCCCTGCTCGTCGAGCGCGCCGAGCGCCGCGAGGCTTGCGTAGATCGCGTAGCCGTCGTCCGCGCCGCCGCGGCCGTACAGCTTGCCGTTCTCGAACTTCGGCGTCCACGGGCCGAGGTCCGCACGCCAGCCGTCGAATTCGGGCTGTTTGTCGAGGTGGCCGTACAGCAGGATCGTGTCGGTGCTGCCCGGGCGCGTCGCGGGCGTTTCGAAGAAGATCACCGGCGTGCGGCCGGGCAGACGCACGATCTCGAGCTTCAGGCCTTTCACCGGCTGGCGTTCGGCCCACTGCGCGGCATCGGTCACGACCCGTTCGAGATACCCGCGCTTCGCCCAGTCGGGGTCGAATGCGGGACTCTTCGCGGGGATCGCGATGTAGTCGGTCAGTGCATGGAGGATTTCATCGTTCCACTTGCGCTCGACGAAGGTAACGAGCTTGTCATGGTCGAGGACGGGGGTAGTGTCGACGGAGGTCATGGTGGGGTGCCTGGATAGGGCTGACGAAAATCCGGATGATACGCCGATGGTCCCCGCCCGGGGCCGTCGCGAGCGGGAACGCGGACGCAAGCGCGCTCGACGAACCGACCATCGGAGCCTGGATCGGCGGCAAACGGGAAGGCAGCATCGGCATCACCTTTCGGAACGAGAAATCGTCATGTGCGTCATGGGCATCGACGCATTGACAGGTTTAATGCGCCAGATAATACCCACAAATTCTAAAATAAATTGCCCCATTATTTACATCACTGAATGATTTAACCAATTCGTCAAAAATGAATTATTCATCGACGAACGACCGGCGCGATTCTCGATTTTCCTGCACCCGCACCATCCCCCGTCAGCCTTGATGCACGGCGCCGCCATGCCGCACCGCAACACCCGTCGCCGGATTTCAATGACATCCATCAACATTTAACTCATTAAATCCCGGCGTTTTCCATTACACGATCCGATTAACGGGATAACATGGCTTCGCTTAATAAAACGACGATCCATTCCGGAATCGTCGATCGGCGCCGGGCCGCGCCACCTCAACCGCATCACGTCTTTTCCAGGAGCCTCGCATGTCCGATGCCAGCTCGTCCTCCTCCCGTTCCGCCGCCGCGCCAGCCGCGGCTTCCGCGCCGAAGATCGGCGTCATTCCCGCCACGCTGATGGTCGCGGGCAACATGATGGGCTCCGGCGTCTTCATGCTGCCCGCGAACCTCGCCGCCACCGGCGGCATCGCGATCTTCGGCTGGCTGATCACCGTGGTCGGCGCCGTGTCGCTCGCGCTGGTGTTCGCGAAGCTCGCGGCGATCGACCCGGCCGCCGGCGGCCCGTATGCGTATGCACGCAAGTCGTTCGGCCCGTACATCGGCTACCAGACCAACCTGATCTACTGGCTCGCGAACGTGCTCGGCAACGTCGGCCTCGCGGTCGCCGGCCTCGGCTACCTGACGCACTTCTTCCCGGTCCTGCACGACCCGCTCGTGTTCGCGCTCGCGCAGATCTTCGTGATCTGGCTGTTCACCTACGCGAACATCCTCGGGCCGAACGTGGTCGGCCGCGTGCAGTCGGTCACGACGATCTGCGCGCTCGTGCCGATCCTCGGGATGGCCGTGTTCGGCTGGTTCTGGTTCAGCAAGGACGTGTACTTCGCCGGCTGGAACGTGTCGGGCGCGAGCAGCTTCAGCGCGATCGGCGCGACGCTGAACTTCACGCTGTGGGCGTTCATCGGAGTCGAAAGCGCATCGGTGTCGGCCGGCGTCGTCGAGAACCCGTCGCGCAACGTGCCGATCGCGACCGTCGGCGGCGTCGTGCTCGCGGCCGTCTGCTACGTGCTCAGCTCGACCGTGATCATGGGGATGATCCCGAACAAGGCGCTGCTCGCATCGAGTGCGCCGTTCGCGGATGCCGCGCGCCTCGCGCTCGGCAACACCGCCGCCAACGCGGTGGCCATCTGCGCGGCGCTCGGCTGCCTCGGCTCGCTCGCGGGCTGGACGCTGCTGGTCGGCCAGACTGCGAAGGCCGCGGCAGACGACGGCCTGTTCGCCGGCGTGTTCGCGCGCGTCAACTCGAAGAACGTGCCGTCGGCCGGCCTCGCGATCGTCGCGGTGATCATGTCGGTGCAGGTGCTCGCGACGATGTCGCCGAGCGCGAGCGAGCAGTTCGGCAAGATCGCGTCGATCGCCGTGATCATGACGCTGCTGCCGTACATCTACTCGTGCATCGCGATCAAGGTGCTCGGCTACGGCAAGATGCCGTCGCACCAGTTCACCTTCTACACGATCGTCGGCCTGATCGGCGCCGTCTATTCGCTGTGGGCGATGGTCGGCTCCGACGGTCAGCAGACGCGCTGGTCGCTGATCTTCGTGATCGCGACGATCGTGTTCTACGAGCTGTCGATCAACCGCCAGCGCGAAATCGCGGAAACCCACATCCATCCGGGCGGCCGCTCGCCGCGCTGGGTGCGCTACTTCGCGCTCGCCGTCACCATCGTCGCGCTCGTCGCGACCTTCTGGATCTCCGTCGGCCAGCACAAGGCCGACCGCCTTCTCGCACGCTCGCCTGCCGCCGCAGGCATCCCGGCCACTCAACCAACGGGGGAATAACAGATGACCGCTTCCTTGACCCAACCGGCATTCCGCCGCCTCGGCATGAAGGCACTGCTCGTGCAGCACGACATCGACGAGCGCACCGCCACCGGTCGCGCCGCCACCGCGCTCGCCGAGGAATTGCGCGCGCGGCTCGTCGACGTCGTGATCGCGACGTCCGCCGACGACGCGTGCGCCGTCGTCAATGCCGATCCCGCGATCCAGTGCCTGCTGCTGAACTGGGAGCTCGGCAACGATCCCGCGCATGCGCCCGCGCAGGCCGTGCTCGACGCGATGCGCGCGCGCAATGCGACGGTGCCGGTGTTCCTGCTCGCGAGCCGCGCGAGCGCGGCCGCGATTCCGGTCGACGCGATGCGCAAGGCCGACGACTTCATCTGGATGCTGGAAGACACCACCGCGTTCATCGGCGGGCGAATCGTCGCCGCGATCGAACGCTACCGCGAGACCGTGCTGCCGCCGATGTTCCGCGCGCTCGCGCAGTTCTCGCGCGTGTACGAATACTCGTGGCACACGCCGGGCCACACGGGCGGCACCGCGTTCCTGAAATCGCCGGTCGGCCGCGCGTATTTCGAATTCTTCGGCGAAGCGCTGTTCCGCTCGGACCTGTCGATCTCGGTCGGCGAACTCGGCTCGCTGCTCGACCACTCGGGGCCGATCGGCGAAAGCGAGCGCTACGCGGCGCGCGTGTTCGGCGCGCACCGCACGTATCACGTGACGAACGGCTCGTCGATGTCGAACCGCGTGATCCTGATGGCAAGCGTCACGCGCAACCAGGTCGCGCTGTGCGACCGCAACTGCCACAAGTCGGCCGAGCACGCGATGACGATGTCCGGCGCGATTCCGACTTACCTGATCCCGTCGCGCAACCATTACGGGATCATCGGGCCGATCATGCCGGAACGGCTCACGGCCGCCGCCGTGCGCCTCGCGATCGACGCGAACCCACTGGTGCGCGACCGCGACGGCATCGATCCGGCGCCGGTGCATGCGCTGATCACGAACTCGACTTACGACGGCCTCTGCTACAACGTCGCGCGCGTCGAGGAACTGCTCGGCCAGAGCGTCGACCGGCTGCATTTCGACGAAGCCTGGTATGGCTATGCGCGCTTCAACCCGATCTACCGCGACCGTCACGCGATGCACGGCGATCCGTCTCAGCACGACGCGAGCAAGCCGACCGTGTTCGCGACGCAGTCGACGCACAAGCTGCTCGCCGCGCTGTCGCAGGCGTCGTTCATCCATATCCGCGACGGCCGCAACCCGATCGAGCATGCGCGCTTCAACGAGGCGTACATGATGCATGCGTCGACGTCGCCGAACTACGCGATCATCGCCTCGAACGACGTGAGCGCCGCGATGATGGACGGCCCCGGCGGCGAGGCGCTGACGACCGACGCGATCCGCGAGGCGGTATCGTTCCGCCGGATGCTTGCGCGGCTGCATGCGGAATGCGAGGAGAACGACGACTGGTTCTTCAACGGCTGGCAGCCGGACATCGTCGTCGACCGCAAGACGGGCCGGCGCGTGCGCTTCCATGAAGCGGACGAAACGCTGCTCGCCACCGACCCGTCATGCTGGGTGCTGCATCCGGGCGATACGTGGCACGGCTTCGGCAACATCGAGGACGACTACTGCATGCTCGATCCGATCAAGGTGTCGATCGTCACGCCGGGCGTCGCGCCGAACGGCGGGCTGATGCCGGTCGGCATTCCGGCGTCGGTCGTCACCGCATATCTGGACCGGCACGGCATCGTCGTCGAGAAAACGACCGACTTCACGATCCTGTTCCTGTTCTCGCTCGGCGTGACGAAGGGCAAGTGGGGCACGCTCGTCAACACGCTGCTCGACTTCAAGCGCGACTACGACACGAACGCGCCGCTCGAACAGGCGCTGCCGGAACTCGTCGCGCGCTATCCGGAGCGCTACGGCAAGCTCGGGCTGCGCGAGCTGTGCGACCTGATGTTCAGCGCGATGAGCGACCTGAAGACGACCGAGATGATGTCGCGCGGCTTCTCGACGCTGCCGCAGCCGGACTTCAGCCCCGCCGAGGCGTTCGAGCATCTGGTGCACAACGACATCGAGATGCTGGAGCTGTCGGAAATGGCGGGCCGCACCGTCGCGACGGGCGTCGTGCCCTATCCGCCGGGCATTCCGCTGCTGATGCCGGGCGAGAACGCGGGCCCGGCCGACGGCCCGCTGCTCGGCTACCTGAAGGCGCTCGAACAGTACGACCTGCGCTTCCCGGGCTTCACGCACGATACGCACGGCGTCGAAGTCGAAGACGGCGTGTACCGGATCGCCTGCATCCGGCAGGCCGACCACGACACCGCCACGCGGTGAACGGATGTGTTGCGACGCCGCGCCGGCTTGACGCGGCCGGCGTCGTCACGCGTGACAGCCTGCCGCTCAGGCGGGCAACTGACCGACCCACGCGGCAAGCTGCGCTTCGCCTTCCTCGTCGAGCTTGCCCTTCAGTTCTCCGTACCACGACACGATCGCGTCGGCCGGCTGCGTGGCCTTCAGGATCTCGAGACTGTTCTCGAGGAACGAAGAAAAGAACGGAATGCCGCGCATGTAGAGGAAGGTCGAGTCGGTAATGCGCACGTGGCCGTATACATCGCGCACCCACGCAAGATGCGGCAGCGCTTCGCGCACGTGGCCGCTTTGCATCAGCGCCGAAATGAAGTTCACGCGCGCGGCTACGTCCGACTGCTCGTGCGTGTCGTGATTGACCTCGGCCGCCTTCTCCATCCACGCTTCGCCGCGCGCCACTTCGCCGCACATCACGGACGTCGTCGCGAGTTGCACCGCGTTGTGCGCGCTCGGCTCGTGCTGGAACAGCCCGAGCCAGTAAGGAAACGCTTCCTGGTAGCGCTTCATCGCCGAGTACGACAGCGCGCACAGGCGCGCCGCATCGGCCAGCCGTTCCACGTGCGGGGCCGCCGCCGCGATCGCCGCCTCGTGCCGGCCGGCCTGGAATGCCTTCAGCGCGGGCGCGAGTTCCGGCGCGATGTCGGGCGCGCCCTGCTCGTTCGCGTTGCCTGCTTCGCTTGCTTCGCTTGCTTCGTTCGCGTCGTGCCGCGGCGTGGGTGTTGCCGCTTCGTCACGCGGTTTCTTTCCGAACAGCTTTCCCAGCAGGCCCATGGTGATTTTCCTTGTCGTTGTGGTGAATGAATGGTGCATGCGCGCCGTATGCTGCCGGCCGGTCGCGACCGCCGATGCCCGCGATCTTGCGCCGGCATGAAATCATGTGCGAGAAACATCGTCGCCACCGCATCGGAGCGCGTCCGCTGCGGGCACGCGCACATCGGCTTCGATGCGAAACAGCAACCGGTCGTCGAGCACGTCCCAGATATCGACCTCGCCGCGCCCGCCCGTCGGCAGGCCCGCGAACACCGGACGTCCGCCGATCCAGCCGGCCTGGCTCTTGAACCACTTCCGCTCGCACCAGCCGCCGCGATGCAATGCGATCCGCTTGCCGCTGTCGACGTCGAACTCGCGCAGCACGCATTTGGCATCGCGCGCCAGCACGCGCGTGCCGTCGTCCGAGAATGCGCACGGAAAACCGTTGTCCGCGCCGGGCAGCTCGCGATCGGCTTCGCCGTCCGTGCGCACCACAAGCGCCGCGTCCTGCGCGAACGCACGGCGACGGCCACCCGCGCTCACCGCGAACGGCGCATCCTTGTAACGCTGGTCGGCCAGATCGTAATCGAGCACGTCGAGCGCGCCATCCGCAGCGAGCGGCACGCGATAGAGCCGGTTGCGGATGCGCACCCACGCTTCGCGCGCGTCGGGTGCGAGATGGACACGCTCCGGCTCGTCATGGCGGCTTTCTGCCTGCCAGCACACCTGCGCGGCGCCGCTCGCGGCGTCGACCCGGTAGAGCGCCGTGTTGTCCCGGTACGCGACGACCAGCGTCGACAGCGACGCATCGGCCGACGCGCTCACCGGCACGTTGCGCAGCCCGTCCATCGCGCTCGCCTCCGTCCCGTCCGGCACGAAGGGGCGCGGCAGCGCGAACGACGCGACCACCTGTCGCCGAGCGAGATCCCAGATATCGCAGAACCGGTCGCCGGCCACGACGAGGCGCGGCTCTCCCGTGTCGTCGCGCGTCCAATCGAGCACGCATGCCCGACGGGCGGCGGCCGGCTCCTCGTGCGACGATCGCCGCAACCCGTTCGCCGATACCGATTCGGGCGCCGCGCCCGCACTGGCCGGTGCCGCCGCGTCGGGCGCGACATAGTCCGGCGGCACGTAATCGGGCATCGGCGACCGGTGTCGCGCGCGCCACGCGGCCAGCCATGCCTGATAGACGTAGCGGCGACTGCCGTCCGTGCCGACATCGGGTTGTTCCAGACGAAAGCCGGCCGGATCGACGCCCGGCAGCGGCACGAGTTCTGCACCGTTGCAATAGACGTAGGCTCGCGCGCGATCGCGCGCGAAATGCCCGGACAGGAACGTGAGCGTCGCGCCATCGACGCCGCGCCGATACGGCTGGTTGTCGTGCAGCAAGCGCCCCTGCCCGTCGCGCAGGAAGCCGTACCCCACAAGTTCGGCCGTCGGCGCATCGAATTTCGCCTTCACTTCCTTGCCGAAACAGAACAGCCGGCCGCCTTCGCGCAGATGGTGATCGCCGATGACTTCGACCCGCGCGGGATCGATGCCGCGCTTGCGTACCAGCATGCACAGCACGCCGTTGCGATCCTTCGCATACGTGTCGTTCAACACTTCGAAGGTCTTGCCGTCGACCTTCGCGGCGTCCGCATGCCCTCGCCATTGCCGCAGATAGCAATGGTCGCCGGCCTGATACCAAGGCCCCGTCAGGTGCCGCCACTGGCCCGGATCGCCCGGCAGCGGCCCGCCGTCGAGAAAACCCTTGTGGTACGTCGAGTACGAATAGAGCCGCGAGCGGTCGGCGATGAATGAGTCGCCGAGCCACCGGACCGTCGCGGCATCCGGTTCGAGCAGCGGCAGATCGTGCAGGTACACCTGGTTGCCGACCACCCGGTAGCCGCCGCCGAGCGCCCGTGCCGGCGTGTCCGGCGCGGCCTGCCCGCTCAGCGCATGCCACCAGTAGCCCTGCAATTCGGGACGCGCGGCAAAAAACGGCGACCAGTCGCGCTCCCATTGCTCGCGCGGGCCGGGATCGTCCGCGTGACCGTAACGGTAGGGTCGCGCGCGGTCGGTCGCCTGATCCTGCGCCACATCGTCCGCGCTGACGAAGCTCGCCGGGTCGGCGCCTTCCAGCGCGCGCCCGCCGTACCAGACTCGCTGCGCATCGACCAGGTACGCGCCGACCCGGCGCAGCGTCGCGGGATCCGCGCCGCGCATGCGCTTGCCGTAGTGATACAGGTAGCGGTCGTCGTGCCCCCATGACTCGTTCAGCAGCCGAAAGCGCGCGGGCGACGCGCCGGCGAGTGTGCGGTTCTGGAAATAGACATGGTTCGCGTCGACCGCATGCGACTCGTCGAGCAGGCGAAACGTCGCGACGTCGACGTCGAGCACGGTGAAACGCAGCAACGTGAACGTGCACGCATAGGCACGCACGCCGTCCGTCGCCAGATACCGGGACAACGGCCGGAAGCCGTCGATCGCGATGCCTTCGATCACGTTGCCGGCCCGGTCGCGCAGCGGGCCGTCGTGGCAATACACGTGCGCGTCATCGCGCATGAAGCCGAATCCGAGGTTCTCTCTGAGTGTCATGTTGGTTCCGCTTTCGTCCGGAATGCCCCGGTCAGACGGTGCGCCGCCGGGTACGAAAGCCATCGCCGCGCGACAACGCGGCGCTCAAGCGTCCTGCGATCTTACGCCACGATCCATCCCGCGCCGATACGCGGCGGGGCTCGTCGCCGCGACGCGCCGGAAATGCCGCCGCAGCGACTCCTCGGAGCCGAAGCCCGCACGCTCGGCAACCTGCGCGAGCGACAGCGCGGGATGCGTTTCGAGCATGTCCTTCGCGACGTTCACGCGCTCCCGGATCAGCCACGTGAGCGGCGACATCCCCGTCGCATCGGCGAACTGGCGCTGCAGCGTGCGCGTGCTCATCGCAGCCTGTGCGGCCAGCGACGCGAGCGTGTGCGGCTCGGCCGCATGCGCGCGCATCCAGTCGATCAGCTTCGCGATCCGGTCGCTGCCGCCGGGGGCGACCGGGCGCGGCACGAACTGCGCCTGCCCGCCGTCGCGATGCGGCGGCAGCACGAGGCGCTGCGCGACGCGATTCGCGATCGCGCCGCCGTGATCGCGGCGCACGAGATGCAGCAGCATGTCGAGCCCCGCCGCCGAGCCGGCCGACGTGATCACCTGCCCTTCGTCGACGTACAGCGCGTCGGGGTTCACGCGCAGCGCCGGATAGCGCGCCTGCAGACGCTCCGCGTAGCGCCAGTGCGTCGTGACGGTCAGCCCGTCGAGCACGCCGGCCGCCGCGAGCACGAACACGCCCGAGCAGATCGAACAAAGCCGCACGCCGCGACGGTGCGCGGCCCGCAGCTTCCCGAGCAACGGTTCCGGCGGCAACTCGTCCGGATCGCGCCAGCCGGGAATCACGATGGTGTCCGCGCGATCGAGCATCGCGAGACGATACGGCGCGGCGACCGTGATGCCGCCCGCCGCGCGCACCGGCCCCGGCTCGCTCGCGCAGACCGCGAAGCGATACCAGTCGACGCCCAGTTCCGGGCGCTCGAGCGCGAACAGTTCGACCACGCAGCCGAATTCGAACGTGCAGAGGCGATCGTAGGCGAGCGCGACGACGAGATGATTGTGCATGGCGCGATGTTACCGGAACTTGTCGATCGCGCCACTGCTGCGACGGCCGCCGAACCGCGATACTGACCCTCGTTCCGGCGCACTTCGCGCCGTCCTTCAGGAGCGTGTTTCATGTCATACGTCACCGACATCCCAGCCGCCGACAGCGCCGCCGCCCTCGCCCATTTCGACGCGTCGCTGCGCTTCGAGACCGATTGCTGGGATGTGCACGACGCGCTTGCATCGGGCGCGCCCGACTTCGTGCTGCTCGACGTTCGCGGTCCGGACCTGTTTGCGCGCGGCCACGTGCCCGGCGCCCGCAACCTGCCGCACCGCAAGATTGTCGCCGGCAAACTCGCCGATTACCCGGCCGGCACGCTGTTCGTCGTCTATTGCGCGGGCCCGCACTGCAACGGCGCCGCGCGCGCGGCGATCCGGCTCGCGCGCCTGGGCCGTCCGGTGAAGCTGATGATCGGCGGCGTCACGGGCTGGCTGGACGAAGGTTTCGCGCTGAGCAACGATGGGCAGCCGGAAGGCGCCGGTGCGCTCTGATCGTCATTAAAAACGCAACAATCAATTGTCTGCACGCAAACGGAAAAAGCGCGACAATCGGTCACATTGCAGTTCGGTTGGAGCAGCAACATGCATGACGCAGTCTTGATTGATATTGCCGGTTCGGCCGCCGCGGTCGCACTCTATTTCTTTCCGGCCATCGTCGCCGACCGGCGCGGCCGGCGCGACAAGCTGATGATCGCGATGTTCAACGCGCTGTTCGCGTGGACGGGCATCGGCTGGCTGATGACGCTGTACTGGGCGTTTCAGCCGAACCCGCAAGCCGATGTCGCGCAAACCATCCTCGCGAAGCGCCACGGCATCAGCATGCGTACCTTCTCGACCGGTCTCGTCGAACGCGTGCAGCGCCGCGTCGCCGCCCAGGAGCAATGGGCGGAGAAGCAAGGCTGCCGCTGAGCCCCGTTTTCCCGCTTACCGGGGCGTGCCGAAATTCGGCATCCTGACGTTGGTCGACGCCCGGTAGCTCCACACCAGCCTGTCGCGCGGCGCCCCGCCGCACGCACCCAGCCACGCGTCGAACGCGCCCGCCGTCACGGCCCGCGCGATCCGCTCGCCCGGGCAACCGTGCGGCCCCGTGCCGAACCCGAAATTCGGCCCCGGCGCGCGGCCGGGCAGCAGTCGATGCGGGTCGCGATGCACGGCCGGATCGCGATTCGCCGCCGCGAGCACGACGAGAATCGCCGCGCCCGCATCGACGCTCACGCCTTCGATCGTCGTGCGCGACGCAACGAAGCGGCGCGTGTTCTGCACCGGCGAATCGAATCGCCCGACTTCGGCGACGAATTCGTCCAGCGCGGCGGCGTTTGGCATCGGGCGTTCGCGCTCCGTCCGGTGAGCCGCCGTCGCATCCCACGCCACCAGCACGTTGCCGAGCCATGCGGCCGTCGCCTCGCAGGTCTGCGACAGCAATCCGACGAGATTCGCGACCCGTGCGCCGCTCGCCTGCCAGCCCGCGTCGCGCGCCGCCTGCTGAACCGCCGCGACGAGCGAGCCGTCCTGCGCCCGCGCGTGTGCAACGCGCTCGGTCATCCGGTCCAGCAATTCCCTCGCGGCCTCGCTCGCGCGGGCCAGGGCCGCATCGTCCGACAGCGGCGACAACGCGGCGACGAAATCGACGACCCGCGCGGCGATCTCGTCGAGCTGCGTATCGTCGAAACCGAGCAGGTCCGCGACCGCGCAAACGGGCACCGTCAGGCACCACGCGTTCAGCGCGTCGGCATCGTGAAGCGCGCGCAGCCGGCTGCCGGCAAGCTGCGCGGCCCGCTCGCGCAGCGCGTATGCATCGATCGGCGCGAACGCGGTGCGCAACGCCTGCTTCGGCACGTCGTGCCGCAGCGCGCCGTCGTTCATGCGCACCAGTTCACCGAACAGCGCGCCGGCCGTCGTGCCGCGCAATGCCGACGGCACGGGCGCGTCGAGCGGCCTGACGCGGCACGCGGGATGGCCGAGCACGGCCGTCACGCTCGCCGCACGGCTCGCGACCCAAAGGCCGAGCGTGGCATCGAACGCGAGCGGCGGCCCGTCGACGAGCGTCGCGTAGTACGGATAGGGATCGCGGTGCGTCACCGCGGCAATCGGATCGGTCGGGTTCATACGTGCAGTATCGGCGCACTGCGCGGCCGCACGTTTCGGACTGGCGTGAAATGTCGAAGTGCGGGCAGCGCGGGCCGCGGCTGTGCAGCACGACCCGGGCGGCAGGCGCCACGCGGCGCGGCGCCATGACGAAACGACCGGCGTCAGGCCGCCGACCGGTGGCGGTACGCCTGCATGCGCATACGGACGCGCCCGGCCGAAATCGCGCGCGGCTCGGCCACCACCGTCTCGTGGTGGAACATTTCCTGCCGGAAGTGGCCGCTGTCGTCGAACCACTGGCAAATCAGCCAGTCGGCATCGTCGAACACGACCGGCCCGGCATAGGTGACGGTCATGCGCGGGCCGCCGGTTTTCAGCGTCACGACATCACCGACGCGAAAGCCACTGCCGGGATTCTCTCGGATCGTCATCGCTTTCTCGACTTTCCATATATTCATTTTCCGGCGGCCTGCCTGCCGGCACATTTGACTGTGCCGCAGACTACCAATCCGAAAAATAAACGGTAACTCCATAAAATCGAAAGGAACCAGTCTGGAAACCGCAACAATAGGTGCGATCAATACACTTGGCGGATTGCCGATCGCGAGAACCGGCGGGGCTTACGCGCCGGCTCCGATCGAACGGCTGGAATGCGGAGAATAAACGAAGTAAATTACGCCGTCATCGAACTTTAAATCGACGGCGATTTCGCTTGATTACTGTCAATTCCTTTTCAACGTGAAAACGTTCCCGGGTTTTATCGAATGATCATTGCGCAAGCGGAACGCCGGAATTGTCCGGCGCGGCAAACCAGCGATCGAGGTCGCGCCCCGGCACCGCCGCCTGCGCGAACGTGAACGTGCCGTCGCGCGCCATTTCCGTCGCACCGCGCAGGAACGCGCCAAGCGCGGCGCGGGCGAGCGCGCCGCCGACGCTGATGCGCTTCACGCCGAGCGCCGCGAGCGCATCGCGGCTCAGCAACCCGCCTTGCAGCCCCATCACGACGTTGACCGGTGCGCTCACCGCACGCGTGACCGCCGCGATGTCGTCGGGATCGGTCAGGCCCGGTGCGTACAGCACGTCGGCACCCGCATCGCGATACGCGACCAGCCGCGCGATCGTATCGGCCAGATCGCGACGGCCATGCAGGTAGTTTTCGCAACGCGCGGTCAGCGTGAACGGGAACGGCAACGCGCGCACTGCCGCAACGGCCGCGCCGATCCGCTCGACCGCCGCATCGTGCGGATAGATCGGCGCGTCGGTGCGACCGGTCGCGTCCTCGATCGAGCCGCCCACCGCGCCGGCTTGCGCGGCGAGCCGGATCGTGTCGGCCACCGTCTCGGGCGCGTCGCCGAAACCGTTCTCGAGATCGGCGCTCACCGGCAGGCCGCCCGCCGCCGCGATCTCGGCAATGTGCGCGAGCATCGCGTCACGGCCGATCGCGTTGTCGGGCAGCCCTTTCGAATACGCGAAGCCGGCGCTCGTCGTGGCGAGCGCGTCGAAGCCGGCCATCGCGAGCAGCCGGGCGGTGCCGGCGTCCCACGGGTTCGGGATGATGAATGCGCCGGGGCGGGCATGCAGTGCGCGGAAGGCTTCGGCGTGGCGGGCTTGAAGGTCGGAACGGGTCATCACGGACTCCCGAATGAGGTTGACGAGCCAGCTTACGCGCATCGCGCACGCGACGTTTCAGCATCAGCCGAAGTGTCGCCGCGCACATGCGATGCAGCGCAGGCGCGACCCGCGCCTGCTCGCTACCTCGAGCGAGACCGTTCAGTTCGATACGGGTTGTCGCCCGTCGAGACCAAGCAGCACGTCCGCCACCGCGTCGGAAAAGCGCATCGTCCGACCGTCGATCAGCACCGCTTCCGGATTCGACGGATCGCGCACCGCGTGCGGCACGCCGTGCGCGAGCAGCACGCGCGCGCAGGCTTCCCAGTCGGCGTCGCCGACGCCAGCCGGTTCGTTGACCGACGCCCAGGACAGCGTACCGAGTGCGTCGCTCCCGAAGCCGTGCGCGTCGCGCCAGCTCGCGCCGTGTTCGAGCAGGAATGTCAGCAGCGCAGCGTCGCCGCGGAACACCGCATGATTGAGCGCGCTCGCGTCCCAGTCGCCGCCGCGCGCGGCGATCGGCCAGCCCAGTTCGACCATCACCTTCACCGCATCGACCGAACCCCACGCAGCCGCATCCGGCAGCAAGCGCAGCCGGTTTTCCGGCAATGCCCGCGGAAGCGCCGGATGCCGGGCCTGGAGGCGCCGTGCATCGGCGGCATCGCCGCGCGCGCACGCCGCGACGAACGCGTCTTCCGCGTCCAGCGGCTCCTCGGCACCGACCGCGCGCAACGCCGCCGCGACGTCGGACAGCCCCGTCTGCATCGCGAGCCGATACGCGCTGACGCCCGCGGCGGTTCGCGCGCGCGGATCGGCGCCGGCCGCCAGCAACGCGGCGACGTGACGTGCCGAGCAACGCACGGCGATCGCGCGCAACAACGGCGCGCCCCACATCTGCGCCGGCCCCGCCCCGGCCGGTTCGTTCGGATCGCCGCCATGCGCGAGCAGCAGTTCGAGCGCGTCGGCATCGGGCATGTCCAGCGCGCGCCGCAGCGCGTTCGTCCCGGTCACCCGCGCACCATGCTCGAGCAGCACGCGCGTGCACGCCGGATTCTCCAGCGAGTGATACAGCGATTCGCCGTCGTTCGGATCGGCGCCGGCTTCCAGGAGCATCGCCGTCAGCACCGGATCGCGAATGACACCGGCGGCGCCGTAAAGCGCCGACAGCGGGCCCGAGTCGTCAGGCGCGGCAAGCGACGCCGGCGGAAAGCGGTTGCCGATCCGCTGGTTCGGGTCGGCGCCGGCGTCGAGCAGATGGCGCGCGCATGCGCGCAACTTCGCGGCGAACGCCGGAATCCGGCCGAGTCGCGAATGCGTCACGGCGACGAGCGGCGGCAGATTCAGCACGCCGTCCGCGCGCGCGACCCATCCGGGGTCGGTGGCCGTGGCCCGCATCAGCGCGTCGAGATCACCGGCCGCACAGGCGACGGTCAGATCGTCGCCGACGAAGTCCGGCTGCTCGCGCAGCAATTGCGCGGCGACGCGCGGCCGTCCTGCATCGACGCCGCCGGTCACGTCGCCGCCATAGGCGACGTCGAGCCAGCGGCGAATCAGCAGCGACCGCTCGTGCCGCGCGAGCGCCTGCGTTTCGACGAACACGCCGAGATCGGCCCACGACGCGAAGCCATATTCGCGCGCGATGCAGGACTGCGCATCGTGCAGCCGCAGGTCGAGCGCGGCGACATCGTCGAGCGTGCGGTTCGCGGCGGCGGGCAGCGAGCGGGCGAAACGCGCGAGCGCGTCCGGGTCGCGCTGCCGGTAAAGGCGCAACAATGCCTTGGCCTGCTTTTTCAGATGATCGGGATGGGCCTTGAGAGGCAGCTTGTTCATGCGCATCCTCGTGCAGAAATGGCTGAAGGTCCGCAATACCGCCAGCACAAAGGACAGGGGGAAAGACTGGAGTTGCTGCCACAGGTGGGTTCAACCCTTTCCGCGGACCCGGAAGCGACCTGCATCGCATGATCGCCATGCTAGGCGAGCGCCGACCGGCTCGTCAACCGTCGCGCCGCGCGCTGGCGGCGACGCTCAGCGCACTCCGCGCACGAGCTGCTTCGTCAGGAAAATGCGCGTATGCCCGGCCGGATAATCCGGCAATTCGCCGAAGCGGACATAACCGCGTTTCTCGTAGAACGGCCGCGCCTGGAAATCGAACGTATCGAGCCACGCGCCATGGCAGCCGCGCGCGACGGCCTCCGCTTCGGCGAGATCCATGATGCGCGTGCCGGCGCCCTGCCCGCGCGCCGCCTCGGGCACCACCAGCAGATCGACGTGCAGCCAGCCGAATGCCGTGCCGCCCCACAGGCCGCCCACTATCGTGCCGTCGGCATCGGTCGCGAGCACGGCCAGCGGCCGGAATTCGTTCGGGCCGACCCGGCTTTCGTTGAACCGGACGAGCGGCGCCACGATCTGCTTGCGCACGTCCGCATCGCCCGCGTCGGTCACCGCGTATCTGAGGGTCATCGGTTGCATCGGAAGGAATCGCGAAAACAGGAGATCGAAGCAGCCGGTACGGTCATACGACGTACGCACCCTTCGCATGCAGCTCGGCTTCGGTGCGTTCGAGCGCGGCGATCGCGTCGCTGCCTTCGAGCGCCAGCAACTGCGCGACCAGCGTCTCGGCCATCGCGTGCGCGGCGACCAGCGACGGAAAGAACGACGGGCTGTCGTGCGTGAAGATCAGTTGCGCGTCCGCATGCAGTGCGATCGGCGACACCGCGCTGTCGGTGATCGCGACGATCTTGCTGCCCTGAGCCTTCGCGGCCTGCGCGACGCGCGTCGCTTCCGCCGAATACGGCGCGAAGCTGACGACCACGGTCACGCTGTGCTTCGCGATCGTGCGCAGCTCCATCTCGAGCGAGCCGGCGACGCCGTTGAGCAGCGACACGGTCGGCCGGAACAGCCGGTAGCCGTACACGAATCCGAACGCGACCGGATAGCACGACCGGAATCCCGCGACGTGGACGTGCGATGCCTTGCGGATCAACTTCGCGGCGTCCGCGAGCGCTTGCTCGTTCTGCGCGGCGGTGGCCGCGAGATTGTGCTGCTGTGCGGCGAGCAGGTCGTGCGCGAGCGACGCCTTCGCGTCGGGGCGTACCAGCGAACGCGCACGCTGCGTGAGCGGCTCGGGACGCGTACGCACGCGCGCGACGCACAGGTCGCGCAGCTCGTTCCAGCCGGGGAAGCCGAATTGCTGCGCAAGCCGCACGAGCGACGCAGGCTGTACCTGCGCGCGCTGCGCGACCTTGCGCATCGACGAAGTGGCGACTTCGTCGGGATGATCGAGCAGAAATGCAGCGCCCGCCTGGAATTGCGGGCTCAGTTCGGAAAATTGCGCCCGGATCCGGGACGCGAGTTCGTCGAAATTGGCGGCCATCTTGGTGAGAACGGGAACCGGTCGCTCATGGTATCACCGGCCCCGCGCGCACCGGTCAGCGCAGCACTTCGACGTGGTCGGCGTCGACCTTCACGCGGCCCGACCACTTGCGCTCGAATTCGCCGGTCACCTTCACTTCGTTCCTGTCGTTCACGGGCTGGCCGGCAGCCCACAGCTTGTCGTCGATCTCGACGCGGATCGTGCCGGTCGCATCGGCGAACTCGTAATCCTCGCCGCCGACGTGCTTGACGATGCGCCCCTGCAACTGCACGTGCTGGTCGTCCTTGCCGTTCGCGAGCAGTTCCTTCACGGTGATGGTGGTCAGCGCGGACGGCCCCGTGTATTGCGCGTAGACGGCGGCGGGCAGCGCGGCGAGCGCGACGGTCAGGATTCGGGCCAGGTGTTTCATGATTGGATTCCCCTTGTTCGACATGGCGCCGCGTCTCGATGAACGCGACGACCCAAGATTACGGACCGTAAGATTAAGCAAACCTGAAGGCGGCGGCGAAGTGACACGGTGCCGCATTGGACGAGTACGAAATGCGGGCCGGCCGCAGGCCTTTAAGCTGGGGCTAAGACACCAGCCTTTATCATGGGAACCCCGGGCGTTCACGCCCACGAAGAGACACGAATCCATGCGCGTACTGCTCGTCGAGGATGATCCGCTGATCGGCAGCGGGCTCGAACAGGGCCTCCGGCAAGAGGGCTTCGCGGTCGACTGGGTGAAGGACGGCGACGCCGCGTCGCTCGCGCTGCGCTCGACCGGCTATGGCCTGCTGCTGCTCGACCTCGGGCTGCCGAACCGCGACGGCCTGTCGGTGCTCGCGTCGCTGCGCCGCCGCGACGAAACGCTGCCCGCCATCATCATCACCGCGCGCGACGGCATCCCGGACCGCATCGCCGGCCTCGACAGCGGCGCCGACGACTACCTCGTCAAGCCGTTCGTGCTCGAGGAACTGCTCGCCCGCATTCGCGCGGTCAACCGTCGCCACGCGGGGCGCGCGCAGACGACGCTCGCGATCGGCCCGCTGCGGCTCGATCCGGTCAAGCACCTGGTGTGGCTCGACGACGACGCAGTCACGCTGTCGCCGAAGGAATTCGTATTGCTGCACGAACTGATGCGCGACCCGGGCGCGGTGATTTCGCGCGAGCAGTTCGAGGAGCGGCTCTATAGCTGGGGCGAAGAAATCGAGAGCAACGCGGTGCAGGTGCACATCCACAACCTGCGCAAGAAACTCGGCCACGACATGATCCGCACGGTGCGCGGCGTCGGCTACCGGATCGGTGACGGCACATGACGCGGCTGCAGCAGGCGATCGCGCGCTGGCGCACCGCGTCGCTGCGGCGGCGCCTGCTGATGTGGCTGCTGCCCGCGGCCTGCGTGATCGGGCTGGTTGCGAGCGCGGGTACCTACTGGGGCGCGCTGCGCGAGCTCGACGACCTGCTCGACGACCAGATGCGCAGCATGTCGAAGCAGATCGTCGTCGGCCCGAACGGCGAGCTGTCGTTCCGCAATCACGGCGACGGCAAGCACGATTTCGAGGCGAACGACCCCGACGCGGTGCTGCTGCAGGTGTGGCGCAACGGCACGCTCGTCTATTCGACCGATCGCGACTCGCCACTGCCGCCGCCCGCGCAGACGGGCATCGCGAGCGTCGACGTCGGCGGCCAGCCGTGGCGCACCTACGTCACCGAACGCGGTGGCACCACGATCCGGCTCGCGCAGGCGCGCCACGCACGCTGGGAAGCGATCGCGGGCATCGCCGTGCATCTGCTGTGGCCGGTATTCTCGATGCTGCCGGTGCTCGCGATCGGGCTGTGGTTCGGCATCGGCGCGGGGCTGCGGCCGCTGCGCACGATCGCGGCCGGGCTGAAGCGCAGGAATGCGAACAATCTCGAACCGGTGGACGTCGCGTCGATGCCGAACGAGGTCCGCCCGCTCGCGGAAGCGATCAACGACCTGCTCGCGCGGCTCGACCGCTCGTTCACGCTGCAGCGGCATTTCATCGCCGATGCCGCGCACGAGCTGCGCACGCCGATCATGGGGCTGTCGATCCAGTCGCAACTGTTGCGGCGCGCGGCGAGCCCCGAAGAACGCGAGCAGATCCTCGCGCAGATCCACGCGGGCACGACGCGCCTCGGCCATCTCGCAGAACAGTTGCTGACGCTCGCGCGCCTCGAACCCGATGCGCAGGCCTCCGCGTCCGCGCCCGTCGATCTCGCCGCGCTGTGCCGCTCGGTGGTCTCCGACCGCGCGCGCGTCGCCGACGCGCACCGCATCGATCTCGGCGCGATCGTATCGTCGCCCGTGATGGCCGCGGGCAATGCGGACACGCTGCGCGTGCTGCTGAACAACCTCGTCGACAATGCGATCCGCTACGCCGGCGACGGTGCGCGCGTCGACGTGTCCGCACGCATCGACGGCGCGACGCCGGTGCTCGAAGTCGCCGACGACGGCCCCGGCATCCCCGAGGCCGAACGGGCCGATGTGTGGGAGCGCTTCTATCGCGGCGAAGGCGCGCAGGCGGCCACGTCGTCGGGCAGCGGGCTCGGGCTGTCGATCGTCAAGCGGATCGCCGAACAGCATCGCGCGACGGTCGCGCTCGGCACGACGCAAGGCGGGCGCGGCTTGACCGTGACGGTGCGGTTCCCCGTGCCGGCCTGACGCGTACCGGCCCGACGCGCATCGCCGCACGGCTTGTCCACAGATTGTGTTGGCAAGCTTGTGGACAACCCGCCGCCAACGACGACAAGCCATTGATCGGAAAGGATTTGGCGGTCGTGCGCAATGAATGCGCCGGACAGGCAAGCGTGATCGCCCCCATCCCCACCCGCGCTTCCATGTCCCGCTTCAAACAGAGGGGCCCGAAATTTCCGGTCCGGCAACAGATCGGCATCGACACGCAACCCGTCGCGCTCGTCAACGTCTTCACGCTCGATCCGGCGAACGATGCGGATTTCCTCGCCGTGCGGAAGGGCAACGCCGGGTTCATGAAACGGCAGCCGGGATTCATTTCGACCCGGCCGCATCGCGCGCCCGGCGACAGTCCGGCCGACTTCAATTGCGCGCCCCGGGAATCGACGGATGCGTTTCGCGCCGCGTTCACGCATCCCGAGTTCGTCGCGAAACGCCCGGCCCGTCCGTCGTCGGCCGTCGCGAGCCCGCACTTGTTCCAGAAGGTCGCGGTAGCCGGCATCTGTACTGCGTGAGCGCACGCGCAAGCCGGCACGCCCCGCGCTTTGCATCCAGTGCCATGCCGGCCGATCGCGCACCCGGACTTCTCCACAGAAAATGTTGGCAAGCTTGTGGATATCCTGCGCACCGCAGCGCTAAGCCCTTGATCCGATGGACTTTGGCACGCGTGATGCAGACGCGGCGCGCGCCGGGCCGTCATACGCGCCGCGTCGCCGCACTTCGCGTCACGATGCCACGCCGGCGATACACGATTCGACCGCCGCAACACTTACCCACAGATTATGTTGGCAAGCTTGTGGATATCGTGCGCATGCATGCGCTAACCCGTTGATCGGACAACGATTCATGCGCCGCGTCACCGTTTCGGCAGCGCGCGGCCGCCGCACGCGCAGAAACGGACGATCCGGCGCGGCAGCGACGCACTGCCCGCACGCCGTCCGCGCCTTGACGCCCCTGCATCCCGCGCGTCAAGATCACCCGAGCGGCACATGGCCCTGCGTCGCCAGCTTCGCGCGTCTGCGCAACGGGCCGGCCGTTCCGCCGGCACTGCACAACGACACATCATTCCGAGGAAGACCATGGAACACTTCACCGCGTGGCAGTTGCTCGTTTCTCTCGTGCTCGTCGCCGTCGTCATCTATCCGTACGTGCGCATCGTTCGGCGCACCGGACATTCGGGCTGGTGGGTTCTGACGATGTTCGTCCCGATCCTGAACTTCGTCATGCTGTGGGTGTTCGCGTTCGCGCGCTGGCCCAACGTCGACGATCGGCAGAGCTGAACGTCTTGCGGGCAACGGCGCCGGCTTGTCCACAGATTGTGTTGGTAAGCATGTGGATAGCCTGCGCATACAGCACCCAAGCGCCTGATCCGAAAGACTTTGTTCGCGCCGCTTCGAATGCGGCACGCGGCGGGCAAGGCCGTGCGCGCGCATCGTCATGCGGCATCACGGTCGCATGCCGTGCGGCCCGCCCAGCTTGTCCACAGATTGTGTTGGCAAGCGTGTGGATAGTCTGCGCATACAGCACCCAAGCGCTTGATCCGAAAGACTTTGTTCACGCTGCTGCGAACCAGGCACGCAGGCTCGTCCGACGCCTGCCGCGCGTGCTCGCGGGCTTGTCCACAATTTTTGTTGGCAAGGATGTGGATATCCTGAGCACGTGTGACCTAAGTCGTTGATCGCACAACGTTTCGACGGGCAGGTCACGTTAGCGGCACGGCATGCATCGACCGCTCGATCACGCACGCCGCGCCACGCCACCCGCTCAGCCGAACGTCGCGACCGCGATGCGCGCGGCCGCGGCGATCACGGCGTCCTTCGCCTTCGCATCGGCACGCGTCTGCGTGTAGTACACCACCAGTACGACCGGCGCACCCGACGGCGGCCACATCACGCCCGCGTCGTTGGTCGTCCCGTAGTCGCCGGTGCCGGTCTTGTCGGCCACCTGCCAGCCGGCCGGCACGCCGGCGCGAATCCGCTTGTCGCCGACCTTGTTGCCGCGCAGCCATGCGACGAGTTGTGCACGCTGCGCGGCAGGCAGCGCGTCGCCGAGCGCGAGCACGCGCAGGCTCGCGGCCATCGCGGCCGGCGTCGTCGTGTCGCGCTGGTCGCCCGGCAACGCGGTATTCAGTTCGGTTTCCCAGCGATCGAGCCGGAACGTGTCGTCGCCGATCGAGCGCGCATATGCCGTCACCGCCGACGGTCCGCCGATCATCTTCATCAGCAGGTTCGCGGCCGAGTTGTCGCTGTATTGAATCGCCGCCTCGCACAGCGCCGCGACGGTCATGCCGGTGCCGACGTGCTTGCTCGACATCGGCGAATAGTTGACGAGGTCGCCCTGCCCGACCATCACGCGCTGCTGCAGCAGCCCCGGACGCTCGACGCTCTGGGCAAGCACCGCCGCACTCAGCATCGCCTTGAACGTGCTGCAGAACGGGAAGCGCTCGCCGGCGCGATGCTGCGCGCGCCGGCCGCTCGCGGTATCGATCGCGCACACGCCGAGACGGCCGCCCGCTGCGTGTTCGAGCGCGGCGAACGACGTCGCGGACGACATGTCCTGCGCGGCGGCGGGCGGCGACGACGCGCACGCGGCGACGGTCAGGACGAGCGGCGCCGCCGCCGCGGCCAGCAACAGGGTTCGACGTTGCGAGGAGTAGGTCATGTCAGTCTCTCGTGGTGGAATGGATGCAAAACGGCCGGCCGGCGAGACAGCACTATCGTGACTTTACGGTTGCCTGACAAGCAACGATAATTGAGCGCTGACAAAAGAATTTCTTATGACCAAGCTCCGACCTCATCTTCCGCTGAATGCATTGCGCGCGTTCGAATCGTCGGCGCGCCACCTGAACTTCACGCGCGCCGGCCTCGAGCTGAGCGTGACCCAGGCCGCGGTCAGCCAGCAAGTGCGCTCGCTCGAGGAGCGGCTGGGCTGCACGCTGTTCACGCGCCTGCCGCGCGGCCTCGGGCTGACCGACGAAGGACGCGCGCTGCTGCCGGTGCTCAGCGACGCGTTCAGCCGGATCGAGACCGTGCTCAAGCAGTTCGAGGGCGGACGCTTCCACGAGGTGCTGACGCTCGGCGCGGTCGGCACCTTTGCCATAGGCTGGCTAATGCCACGACTGAAACGGTTCGGCGATACGCACCCGTTCGTCGAACTGCGGCTGCGGACCAACAACAACGTCGTCGACCTCGCGGCCGAAGGGCTCGATTTCGCGATCCGCTTCGGCGAGGGCAACTGGCCCGCGACGCGCAACGAGCGCCTGCTCGACGCGCCGCTCACCGCGCTGTGTGCGCCCGAAATCGCGCGGCGTCTCGCGCAGCCGGCCGATCTCGCGAACGAAACGCTGCTGCGCTCGTACCGCACCGACGAATGGCTCGGCTGGTTCGACGCCGCGCAGCTCGAACCGTGGCCGGTCAACGGGCCCGTGTTCGATTCGTCCCGGCTGATGGTCGAGGCCGCGATGCAGGGTGCAGGCATCGCGCTCGCGCCGGCCTGCATGTTCGCGCGCGAACTGCAGCTCGGCCTGCTCGCACGTCCGCTCGACATCGACGTGCGCGCGGGCGGCTACTGGCTCACGTCGTTGAAGTCGAAGCCGCTCACGCCCGCGATGACGCTATTTCGCGACTGGATCACGGCGGAATCGGCCGAGGCCAGCGCGACGCCGGCCGAATGACCGGAGCCGCTTGTCCACAGAAAATGTTGGCAAGGATGTGGATATCCTGGGTACCCGGGGCCTAACTCGTTGATCACGCACGCATTAACGTGCCGACGCACGCATCGGGCAGCCCCGCCGCACGGGCGTCCGGGCGACTTCCTCCGCACGCGCGATCATCAACCATCGAGAAGCAATCACGTCAGACTTATCCACAGATTTTGTTGGCAAGCCTGTGGATATTCCGCTCGATCGATGCGTAACATATTGAAACAAAAGAGGATTCGGTAGATCGCAGTCGAAAGGTCAATGATGCGACACCGATTGACGCCCTCACGGCACGCATTGCACGGCCGATTCTGGGGGCCGGTTCTCCACAGATTTTGTTGGCAAGCTTGTGGATATCCTGAGCACCACCCGTCTAAGTCATTGAGCACACGGGGTTTTGTGCGCGTCATGCAGGATCGGGCAGCGTCGGCGCGGGCCATGCGGCCGACGCCGGCGCTGCCGGTTCGTCAGTGCCGGTCGAGCGCGCCGCGCAATTCGCTCGCCTTGTCGCGCAGCGCCTCGTAGCCAGAGCGTGCATGTTCGGGGAGATCGGGATCGCCGATCAGCGCGCCGAGCGTTTCGATCAGGCTGAACAGGATGCCTTTCGCCGCGCCTGCCGCGATGCTCTGCGACTCGATCGACTTGTGCAGGTGGTCGACTGCCGCTTCGAGATTCTCGAGGTTCTGCTCGCGATCGTCGGGCCGATTGTCGGTCGTCATCGTATGTACCTCCGCCATCGTTCAAGGGTCATGTCACGATTCTATGCCGCTGCGCACGGTCGTGGCGCGACATTGCGCAACGTCCGTGCGCCCGCCCGGGCTACAGCACCGCGACCACCTTCACGCGCCCCGGCTGCCCCGCCGCCGCGACCACCTGGCCGTCGACACGGCGGAACGTCAGCGACACGGTTTCGTCGCCCACGCGCAGCTCGTCGATACGCAACCAGTCGACGCCTTCCGGCAGCGCGGGACGCTCGACGCGCACCTCGTGGCGCGCCGCATCGACGCTCACGCCGAGACACGCCTGCAGCATCATGAACGGCGCACCGGCCGCCCACGCCTGCGGCAGGCAGGCCACCGGATAGGCGGTCGGCGGTTCGCCGCGCCGGCGCGGGAATCCGCAGAACAGCTCCGGCAGCCGCATCTCGAAGCTCACCGCGGCTTCGAACAGCGCGCGCAGCAGGTTCACCGCGGCCGTCTTGTCGCCGTAGCGCGCGAGCCCGCGCGCGATCAACGCATTGTCGTGCGGCCACACCGAACCGTTGTGATACGCCATCGGGTTGAAGCGCGGCTGGCCGGCCGCGAGCGTGCGGATGCCCCAGCCCGTCTGGAACAGCGTCGAGCCGAGCACGCCGGCGACTTGCGCGCCGCGCTCGGCATCGGGCAGCCCGAACGCGAGCAGATGGCCCGCGTTCGACGCGAACACGCGGCACAGGTCGCCGTGACCGTCGAGCGCGATCCCGTAGAACTTGCCTTCCGGCATCCAGAACAGCGCTTCGACCTGGTCGCGCAGCGTCTTCGCGCGCAGCGCATAACGCGTCGCATCGGCCGCATGGCCGCGCCGGTGCGAGCACGCGGCCATCGCATCGAGCGCCGCGCACGCATACGCCTGCACTTCGACGAGCGCGATCGGCCCGTCGGGGAAGCGGCCGTCCGCGTGAAACACCGAATCGTGACTGTCCTTCCAGCCCTGGTTCGCGAGGCCGCGCTCCGACGTGCGCTGGTAATCGAGCAGCCCGTACGGATTGCGATCGCACTTGTCGGTTACCCACTGCGCGGCGCGCTCGAGCGCTGGCCACAGCTCGTCGATCAGCGCATCGTCGCCGGTGTGTTCGACATAGGCGCCCGCGAGCACGATGAACAACGGAGTCGTGTCGACGCCGCCGTAATACAGCGCGAACGGCACCTCGCCCGTCGCGGCCATCTCGCTGCGGCGGAACTCGTGCATGATCTTGCCGGGCTCCGCATCGCGGAACGCGGACGTCTCGCGCGCCTGGTGCTCAGCGAGAAACCGCAGCACGCCGCGCGCGAGCGACGGCTGCAGCCACAGCATCTGCAGCGACGTGATCACCGCGTCGCGGCCGAACGGCGTCGAGAACCACGGAATGCCCGCATACGGATACGGGCCGGTGTCGAGCTGGGTCGTCAGCAGCCCGAGATCCGCGAGCGAGCGGTCGAGCCACGCGTCGAACAGCGGATTGCCGGTGTTCACGCGCGCCATCGTCTCGCGGCGCGAGCGCATCTCGCGATGCACGCCGACGAGCGCGGTGCGCAGCGCGACGCGACCGCATCCCGGGCCTGCGCCGTCGTGCGCCGAACCGAGCGTCGCGTCGACGGTCAGGTAGATCGAGATGCACGCCTGCGCGGCGATCGTCAGCGTGTAGTCGGCGCGGTCGACCGACAGCGCGTCGGGCGCCGGCGAGAAATGCACCGTCACGTTGCGTTCGACGCCGTCGAGGCCATCGTAGCGCAGCCGCGCCGCGCCTTCGTCGACGCGCGGCGCGGCCACGGTTCCGCGCTTCGGGCGCTGCGTGCCGCGCACTTCGAACATGTCCTTGAAATCCGCTGCGAACGACAGCGACAGCGGCACCTCGGCCTCGCTCGCACCGTAGTTCGTCAGCGTCAGCGCTTCGTAAAGCACGTCGCCCGCGAGGACGCGCGTCCGTTCGATATGGATCACGCCCTCGGGCGTTTCGTGGCCGCCGAGCGGCGGCAGCGGACGGTTCGTCAGGTGCGCGGTGAACGACGCGTTGTCGGCGCTCGTCGCGCCCGACAGCAGCGACGGCGCGCGGCCGCCGAAGGTCAGGCGCCATTTCGACAGCACGCGCATGTCGTCGACGAACAGGCCGTCGTCGTGACCGCCGATGTCGCCGAGCGCATCGCTGACCACGAATGCGTCGCCGGATTTCAATACGTACTGGTTGTTGCGCGCGAGCGCCTGCGGGTCGGCTTCGGGCGCGATGAAGGCGGGCCCCGACGCCTGGGTCGGGGGGGCCAGCGCGGCTTGCGGCGCCTGCGTCGTGGTGGCTTCGGCGTGATTCGGCATCGATGCTCCTGTGTCGAGACGCAACGCGCGGTGCGCGTCGCGTGTTTCGCACAGGATAGGCCAGAACGGGGAGCGCGCGCAGCGACGCGCCGCGCGTCGCGGGGCACCGCATGCGCGCGCGGGTTACGCGCCGGCCAGAACTTCCGGAGGATATTGCCGAGCATCGCGTTGCCGCGAGCAATCGGCACGCTCGACACCTGGCACGGCGCGCAGTCGTTCCGCGAACGTGAATGCCGACGAAAGTCGCACGCCGCACGATGCCCAAAGTCCCGACAATCGCGAATCGTGCGATACCGGTGCACCGCGATCCATTAGCGCGAATGAAAAGTCACGGCCGAATCGACGCAGAAAAGGCGAAAAGACGCGCAACAGAAACGAACTAGTCGACGTGAACCGAATCCCGGCAGGCACCGCCTCATGAAAACAGGCGCATCAGGTAAAGCATCGGCCGGAACGATATCGGCCGCGCATCGGGGTTCAGCCACAGGCGCAGCGCGTAGATCGCATACGCCGGCACCTCCCGCCAGCTCGAATAGACATCGCGCAACTGGAAGCGGCGCGGATACGCGGCCGAGATGTCCGCGCGCGCGATGCCGACCCGCTCGAATGCGAGGCGCGCCCGTGCGAGGTGGTAATACTGGCTGACGATCAGCACGCGCGACAGGCCATGCGCTTGCAGATAGGCGCGCGCGTGCTGCGCGGTCGCGAGTGTGTTGTCGCCCTGGTCGTCGACGGCGATCCGCTCGGCCGGCACGCCGCGCGCGACCAGGTAGTCGCGCATCGCGGTCGCCTCGTTCAGCCCGGGGCCATCGAGCGCGCCGCTGACGAGAAACGCCGGACACTGCCCGGTGCGATAGCACTGCACGCCGACGTCGAGCCGCGCCGCGAGCACCGGTTTCGGCGCACCGCTGTCGTCGAGCGCGTTGCCGAAGATCACGGCGACATCGCACGGCCTGCTCGGCATCCGCATCCCGTATCCGACGAGCGCGACGGCCGCGACCACCCACAGGCAGGCGAAAACGGCCAGCACACGGCCGATGCGGGCTACGCGGCCCCGCCCGGGACGCTCGTTCAACATGGTCGGACTCCTGGAAAGATGCGCGGCCGGCTCGTCCGGCACGCGGCCCGGCATGCTGCCACGGCGCGCGCGCACGTGTCCAGGTATCGATGTCAGCGGGAAGTCGCGATGCCGGACGAAGCCCGCGTCGTTCGGGCGCGCGGATGTTCGGTATTCGAAAGACTTTGAACGAATGTTGCCGGGGGGCCATGTACGGCGCCCGTCTCAATCCACCGGGCACATCGCGAGCCGCCCCATCGCCTCGCCGGCGCCGCGCACCGCGCAGGTGGCCGGCTCGTCCGCGATCCGCGCGGTCAGGCCGGTCTCGTCGTACAGCAGGCGTTCGAGATCCGCGAGCAGCGCGCCGCCGCCCGTCAGCACCACGCCGCGATCCGCGATGTCGGTCACGAGTTCGGCCGGCGCGTTTTCCAGCACCGATTTCACCGCGCGGATCACCTGCTTGAGCGGCGCGGCGAGCGCCTCCGCCACATCGTGATTGGACAGCTCGACGGAGCGCGGCAGGCCGTCCTCGACGCTGCGTCCGACCGCGCGCGTCGACGTGCGTGGCACCGCGCTGGTGGCCGAGCCGATCGTCTTCTTCACGTGCTCGGCGGTCTGTTCGCCGAGCAGCACGCCGTACAGGTTGCGCACATGGTTGACGAGCGCCGCATCGAACTGGTTGCCGCCGACGCGAATCGCCTCGCGGTACACGATGCCACCGAGCGCGATCACCGCGACTTCGGTCGTCCCGCCGCCGATGTCCACGACCATCGAGCCGACCGGCTCGGTCACCGGGAGGCCCGCGCCGAGCCCTGCGGCCAGCGATTCCTCGATCAGTTCGACATCCGATACACCGGCCGCGAACGCGGCTTCGCGGATCGCGCGGCGCTCGACGGCCGTCGCGTCCGACGGCACGCACAGCGTGACCTCGACGCGGCGGCCAAAGCGCGAGCGCGTGCGCGACATGTCGATGAAGCGGCGGATCATCTGCTCGGCGGCGTGCGCGTCGGCGATCACGCCGTGCTGCATGGGCCGCACGGCCTCCAGATGGCCCGGCTCGCGGCCAAGCAGCGCCTTCGCGAGTTCGCCGACCGCTTCGAGCGTCGGCCGCGCGTCGGACGCGCCGGCCTTGCGAAAGCACACGACCGACGGCTGGTTCAGCACCACGCCGCGCTCGTGCGTATAGATCCGCGTACTTGCCGTTCCAGGGTCGATCGCAACGGGTTGCGCAAACAACTTTCCGAACAGCGGTGTCGACATATCGAGCCTTTTTTTGGACGAACGGGCCGCAACGGCCAGGCCGCATCCCCGCGGCGCGCCTTTGCCGCCCGTCCCGTCTGGCGGCAAATCGTTCCGATACTTTAGGCAATTCCGACGATTTTTTCGCGACGAAATTGCCGAAAACGCGTTTTGCGACATGCCCGACTACGCATCGCGCCCCTCGCGTTGCGTCCGTAAAACACGGTACTCTCTCGGTCTTGCCTGCTCCCTGGCAGGCGTCCCATGCCGATCACGCCAGATACTCCACCATGACAGCGACCGCTTCTCTCCGCTGGCTGGGGGTGCGCCAGCTCGGCGCGACACTCGTCGCGCTCTGGTGCTGCACCGTCGCCGCGCAGCCCTCGCCGGCCGCCGACACTGCCACCCGCGCCGCCACCGCCGCCACTGCGCCGGCAACCGCGCCCGCGCCGACCTGCACGGCCGACGGCGGCCCGGCCGGACGTCCGTCGGTCGGCCTTGTGCTGTCCGGCGGCGGCGCACGCGGCTATGCGCACCTCGGCGTGCTGAAGGTGCTGGAAGAGAACCGCATTCCGATCGACTGTATCGCGGGCACCAGCATGGGCGCCGTGGTCGGCGGCCTGTATGCGAGCGGGATGGCAGCCGACGAGATGCAGAAGCGGCTGTCGGAGGTGAACCTCGCGGATATCGCGTTCGACGTGACCGATCGCGCGGACCTGCCGCAAAGCAGCCGCGAGGACGAGCGCCTTTACATCAACGGGCTCACGCTCGGTTTCGGCAAGAAAGGCGTGAAGGCGCCGGTCGGCCTCGTGCAGGGCAACCGGCTGCAGGCGCTGCTCGCGAACTGGACGGCCGCCGTGCCGACCAACCAGCCGTTCGACCAGTTGCCGATTCCGTATCGCGCGGTCGCGACCGACCTGCAGACCGGCCAGATGGTCGTGCTGGACCACGGCTCGCTGCCGCTCGCGATCCGCGCGAGCATGGCGATGCCCGGCCTGTTCGCGCCGGCCGAGATCAACGGCCGCGCGCTCGTCGACGGCGGCCTCGTCAGCAACCTGCCGGTCGACACCGCGCGGCAGATGGGCGCGAAGGTCGTGATCGCCGTCGACATCGGCTCGCAGTTGCGCCCGCTCGACGCGCTCGCGTCGCCGGCCGACGTGATGCAGCAGATGGTCGGCATCCTGATCCGCCAGAACGTGACGTCGCAGCGCAAGCAGCTCGACGCGCAGGACATCCTGCTCACGCCCGACCTTGGCTCGCTCGCATTCACCGATTTCCAGAACGCTCGCCAGGCGATCGCCGCCGGCGCGGCCGCCGCGACCGCGGCGCTGCCGCGGCTCAAGCGCTTCGCGCTCACACCGGAGCAGTACGCGGTGTACCGCTCCGCGCATGCGCAACCGCTGCCGCCGCCGATCCGTATCACGCGCATCGACATCAAGACGACCGGCGGCGTGCCGAAGCGCGTCGTTGCCGACGCGCTGCACGTGAAGCCGGGCGACACCTACGATCCGGCAACCGTCAGCCAGGATCTGCTCGGGCTGACGACCGGCGGCAATTTCGAGAGCGTGACGCAGCAGATCGTGAGCCACGGCGACGACAACGTGCTCGAAATCAACGCGCGCGAGAAATACTGGGGGCCGAATTTCCTGCTGTTCGGCGTCGGGATGTCGAGCAGTTCGACCGACGAAGGAGGCTTCCGCCTGCACGTCGGCTACCGGCGGCCGTGGCTCACCGAATCGGGCCTCGAGTTCCGCGCGGATACGACGATCGGCAGCGACCTGCAGTCGGCGCGCGTCGAGTTGCGCCAGCCGTTGTCGTCGACGTACGGCTATTACCTCTCGCCGTACGCCGAATATCAACGCCGCTACGCGAACCTGTACGACGACAGCGGCGAGGTGAAACTGAACCAGTACCTGATGCAGACGGCGCGCGCCGGGATCGACTTCGGCCTGCCGCTCGCCCGCCTCGGCGACTTCCGGATCGGCCTCGGCTACGCGACCGGTCACGGCTCGCCCAACTACAACCTGCCGTCGGCCGCCGACGAAGACGGCGGCTCGACGCTGCTGTGGCCGAGCTTCACGTCGCAGGCCCTGACCGCCCGCGCGCGGCTCGTCATCGACCAGCTCGACGATCCGATGTTCCCGCGCCGCGGGTACTACACGGAGTTCCGCGTCGAGCGCTCGCTGCTGTCGCACAACAGCGAGTCGGCGATGCTCTTCGGCGGCGACAACCGACCATACACCGAGCTCTACGGCAAGGCGATGATCGCGCAGCAGTTCGGCCGGCACAGCATCAGCGCAACGATCGAGGGCGGCAAGAGCATCGGCGGCACCAACCTGATCAACGCGTTCAACTTCACGCTCGGCGGTTTCCAGCATCTGGCCGCCTACGCGGCCGACCAGTTGAACGGCAACGCGCTCGCATACGGCAACGTGACCTACATGAATCAGTTGATGACGTTCAACGCGTCGCCGGTCAAGGCGCTGTCGATCGGCGCCAGCGCGGAAGTCGGCAACGTGTGGTCGAGCGGCGAGCAGATCGGCGGCGGCACGCTCAAGCAGAGCTATACGTTCTTCACGAGCCTGTCGACCGCGTTCGGCCCCGTGTACATGGGCGTCGCGCTCGCACCGGGCGGGCGGCGCAACATTTACCTGCAGCTCGGCCGCACGTATTGAGCGATCGCGGATGCCGCCACGGCGGCACCCGCGCATGCGGCGCGTCGCACGCATGCCTCGATCAGAAGTCCGCGGCCATCGCCGCCGCGCACGCTTGCGCGCGTTCGATGCTGTCTTGCGCCCGGGCATTCCACGTGTGTTCGACACTCACGCTGCTGACCTCGCGCACGCCGATGAACTTCAGCCAGAACTCGATGTAGTCCGCCTGATGCCGGAATCCGGGATTGCCGGCATCCGCGCCGGTTTCCTGGCTCTGTCCGCGAACATGGATGACCAGCGCGCGCGCAATCTTCAGCAGCGGGCCGTACGCGCTGCCGTCGAACGTGAAGAGCATGTTCCGCTGACTGACGAGATCGATCAGTTGCTTGAGCTTGTACGGATAGCCGAAATTCCACATCGGCACGCCGACGACGATCCGGTCGGCCGCCTGAAACCGCCTCACGAGCGCCTGGATCCGCAGCCATGTCGCCTGCTCGGCCGCATCCATCGGCTCGTTCGCGACGCCTTTGTACTTGGCGCCGATCGCGTCGCTGTCAAAATCCGGCAAGTTTTCTTCCCATACGTTCAGCGTATCGACGTCGACCGATTCGTGCGTGTTGCGGCACGCGTCGACGAATGCGTTGGCGACCGCGATCGAAGCCGACCTTGCGCCGCGGGGAGAGGAAACGATATTCAGTAGCCGCATGATGCGTGATCCCGACAGGAATGCATGAACGAAGGACGGCAAGCGCGGCCGCCCCGGCCTCACTGCTGCTGCGCAGGCCGCCTGCTTCATGCTTTCAGGGGGCTGTCCGCGAAATAATTGCAAATGCAATCGTATAGCAAGGTGCACATGAGTTGCAAATGCAACCTCATGCGATCACGGGATGAGAAAGGTCTTGCGGGGAAAGTCGGCGACGCGCCGCGACACCGATGTGGATCACCGTCGCGATGATCGTTGCCGCCGCGGGTCGACCCGCGCGTGCGGCGTATCGCTAGATCGGCCAGCTGATCTCGAACCGCGCGCCGCAGAGTTCGACCGGATCGACGACCGCGATCCGGCCATTGTGTGCATGGAGCACCTGCCGCGTGATCGCGAGGCCGAGCCCGTAGCCGCCGGTGCGGCGGTCCAGCCGCACGAATGCGTCGAAGATCCGCTCCCGTTCGCTCTCCGGCACGCCGGGGCCATCGTCCTCGACAAAGATTGCGATGTTGCCGTGGTCGATCGAAATCCCGACGACGATCCGCGACGCCGCGTACTTGCTCGCATTGCGCAGCAGGTTGCGCATCGCGTACGACATCAGCCGCCGGTCCATCTTCACGCGCAGGTCGGATTCGAGCGCGATGCGCGACTCGATCGCGCGCTCCGGATACAGCAGTTGCGCGTCGTTGACTTGATGCTCGAACCAGGCGACGGGTGCGGTCAGTTCGAGGTTCGACTGCAGCGAGCTGTACTCGAGACGCGCATACGTGAGGCTCATGTCGATCAGCTCTTCGAGCTCGGTCACGTCCTGCGCGATGCTTTCCAGCGCACCGTGGTATTCCGCCGCGGAGCCCGGTTCGCGCAGCATTTCGAGCGCGAAACGCACGCGTGCGAGCGGCGTGCGCAACTCGTGCGAGATCCCGTTGGTCAGATCGCGCTGCGCGGCGATCAGCCGTTCCATGCGCATCGCGAGCGCATTGAGCGTGCGCGCGAGCGGACCGATGATCACGCTGTGCGATTCCCGCGCGCGCGTGTTGAAGCGCCCGCCCGTGAAGTCGATCGCGCGCTCGCGCACCATCACGAGATCCGACCACACTGGCCGCATCCACCGGTACGCGGCCAGCGCGGGCGCGGTGAACACGAACGCGAGCACAATCCAGATGTCGCCCGGCAGCGCGTCGAACGCGTGCCATACGACCTCCGGCGACAGCACGACGCACAGCGCGAGCGCCGGCACGAGCGCGGTCAGCAGCACGAGGCCGAGCAGATGCAGGTAGGTGCGCACGTACAGGCGCGACCAGCTCGGAATGCGGTCGGCGCGCGTGTCCGTCCACGCGCGACGGAAATGCAGCCAGCGCCATTTAACATAGCGCAGTGTCGAAAGCGGCGGTGCGTCAGGGTGCGAACGGGTGCGTCGGATCATCGCGGCTTCCGGTCAGGGGTATCGGGCAACGCGGGCGCGCGGCGGCAGACGGTGCAGTACGCGGGCGGTGTCATTCCCACGCGTGCTTGCTGAACTGGTAACCCTTGCTGCGGATCGTCTTGATCCGCTGCGGGTTGCTCGCATCGTCGCGCAGCTTGCGGCGCAGCTTCGAGATGCGGCCGTCGATCGTACGGTCGAGGCCGTCGAATTCGACCCCGCGCAACTGCAGCATCAGGTCGTCGCGGCTGACGACTTCGCCCGCATGACAGACCAGCACCCAAAGCAGGTCGAACTCGGCCGACGTGAGGTCCGGCGAGTCGCCGCCGGGCAGCACGACCGAGCGGTCGGTGCGGTCGATCGAGAACTGGCCGAACGTGTAGCGCTCCGGTTGCGGCGCCGCCCCTTCCGCCGCGCGGGCCGGTGCGCGGCGCAACTGCGCCTTGATCCGCGCGAGCAGGATGCGCGGCTCGACCGGCTTGTGCACGTAGTCGTCCGCGCCGAATTCGAGACCGAGCAGCTCGTCGAACGGCTCGTCGCGGGCCGTCACCATGATGATCACGCCGTCGTACTGCTTGCGCGCCTCGCGGCAGATCTCGAAGCCGTCCTTGCCCGGCAGGTTCACGTCGAGAATGACGAGATCCGGGCGCATGGACAGGATCGCCGGCACGGCGGCGTCACCATGCAGCACAGTGTCGACTTCATAGTCGTTCTTGCGCAGGTAACCGGCGATCAGCGTGGACAGGCGGGTGTCGTCTTCGACGAGCAGGATGTGAAAAGACATGGGCGGCGATCGGATCATACGGAGAGACCGCAGCGGCGGCAACGGCTTGCACCGGCTGCCGGCCATCGGCCGAAACGTACCGCATGATACTGCGCCCGCCGTTCGCCTGTTTGGAGATCTGGAAAATAGGGGCACGATTACTGTCGCGCTTGACGAATCGGCGCCGAAACGGTTCCATACGGGCTCCCTGGAATCCGGGCCACCCGCCCACCCTGCCTCACGTGATGAACTACCAGCCGATCCTCGAACGCATCCATACCGAACTCGCCCCCTGGATCGGCCAGGGACGCGTCGCCGACTACATTCCCGAGCTCGCGAAAGTGCCCGCCGACAAGTTCGGGATGGCCGTCGTGACGCTCGATGGAAACGTTTACACGGTCGGCGACGCGCACGAGCGTTTCTCGATCCAGAGCATCTCGAAGCTGTTCGCATGCACGCTTGCGTTCCAGATGCTCGGCGACGCGCTGTGGGAACGGGTCGGCCGCGAGCCATCCGGCAACGCATTCAACTCGCTGGTGCAGCTCGAAAGCGAGCGCGGCAAGCCGCGCAATCCGTTCATCAACGCCGGTGCGCTGGTCGTCACCGACGTGCTGTGCCGGCGTTTCGTGCGGGCCGAGACGGCGCTCGTCGAATTCGTGCGGCGCCTGATCGGCGCGGTCGATATCGACTACGATTCGCGCGTCGCGCTGTCGGAGCTCCAGCACGCGGAACGCAACCGCGCGATGGCGCATTTCATGGCGAGCTTCGGCAACATGCAGATGCCGCCCGAGACGGTGGTCGATGCGTATTGCCGGCAATGCGCGATCACGATGAACTGCGTCGAACTCGCGCAAGCCGCGCTGTTTCTCGCGAATGGTGGTGTCGCGCCGGTTACCGGCGAGCGGATCGTCGATGCGAGTTCGGCGAAGCGGCTGTCGGCGTTGATGCTGACTTGCGGCACTTATGATGCGGCGGGCGATTTCGTTTATCGCGTTGGCTTGCCCGCGAAAAGTGGCGTCGGCGGCGGGATCGTTGCGGTGCTGCCGGGGGAAATGGCCGTGTGCGTGTGGGCGCCGGGGCTTGATGCGAACGGGAACTCGCTGGCGGGGACGTTGGCGCTGGAGTGGCTGACGACGTATACGGGGCGGTCGATTTTTTGAGGCGTCGAAGTCGAGCGTGCCTCGCCTGGCGCTGTGGCAGCAGATTCGTTTCGGCGCGCGCCGGCTTGCTCGATGGTGGAATTCGGCCATCGGCGGCAATCGACCCATCGCGACCAGACGGTCAACACGGAATCATGGGCTTTGGGAAATCACGTCGCTCATGTATTTATTCAGATCGCGAAAATCCTGAACGGTCCAGGAGTGCGGCGCCAGCTTTACGCCGTTCTCCCTCAAAGTTCTCGGAATCAGGTCCCCGTTCGGACGAAGTATTACCGATGAAACAATGACGCCTGGATAATCACGGAGTCGCTTTTTGAACGCTGCAGTTGTGAGGTCAGGCGTGGCAGGATTGCTTTTCTTGGCCAATGGCCCGGTGCCCTTGATGTCTGCGCCATGGCACATAGCGCATCTCTGTATATAGAGATTTTTCCCGTTGATGTCTTGCGAGAAGGAGGAGGTATCCGGAATTTAGTGTGTGAGGCGGGTTGAGATTCAGACTCCAATGTTGAATCGTTCCGGGTAAAGCAGCGCAAACTGGGTCATCGCGCTCTTCCAATCGTGCCGGGA
>NZ_QTPY01000025.1:0-90451 GCF_003857765.1 Burkholderia sp. Bp9016 | reverse complement strand
AGCCCGACGATCTCGCCTTCGCGCAGCGACAGGTTCGCGTCGTCGAGCACGAGCAGTTCGCCCTGCGTCTTGTTGAAGCCGCGGTTCACGTGCTCGACACGCAGGATTTCTTCACCGAGACGCGGCGGCTGGAGCGGCGTCTGGGCAGGGGCGTTGATGACGGTCGAATTTTGCATCGTGCTTACTCTCAATCGAGACGGAGCCGGGATTCCGCATAGGCGTACATCGGACGCCACAGCAGGCGGTTGAACAGGGTAACGAACAGGGACATCACGGCGATGCCCAGAATGATCTTCGGGAAGTCGCCCGCGGCGGTGGTCTGCGCGATGTACGCGCCCAGGCCGTGCGCGACGACCTTCGTGTCGCCCCATTGCACGAACTCGGACACGATGCTCGCGTTCCACGCACCGCCCGACGCGGTGATCGCACCGGTCACGTAGTACGGGAAGATGCCCGGCAGGATCGCTTGCCGCCACCACTGCCAGCCGCGAATGCGAAAGTTCTTCGTCGCTTCCTTGTAGTCGTTCGGATAGGACATCGCGCCAGCGATCACGTTGAACAGGATGTACCACTGCGTGCCGAGCACGATCAGCGGCGACAGCCAGATGTCCGCGTTCAGATGGAAGTGAACGATCACGATGACGAATACCGGGAACAGCAGGTTCGCCGGGAATGCGGCGAGGAACTGCGCGAGCGGCTGGATCTTCTCCGCCAGCTTCGGGCGCAGCCCGATCAACACGCCGAGCGGCACCCAGATCACCGAGGCGATCGCGATCAGCACCAGCACGCGCAACAGCGTGATGAGCCCGAGCACCAGCACGTGGCCGACCTCGCCCATCGTCACACCGGTCGCAACGAAACTGACGACGCGCCATGCGACGTACACCGTCAGCAGGATCACGCACGCGCCCCACACGATGTCGCCGATGCGCGACGCGCGACGGCTCGATGCGGCGCGCGCGCCAACACCCTTGAACGACGGCACGCGCAGCGGCACACGGGCCGCCTGCGACAGCAGCCAGCCGGCCGGCACCAGCAACTGATGGATCAGGTGCGTACGGCGCAGCATGTCGAGCAGCCACGACTGCGGCGCATCGCCCGACGCGGTGTTCTCCATCCGGAACTTGTCGGCCCACGCGACGAGCGGGCGAAACAGGAACTGGTCGTACGCGAGGATCACGACCGACATCGCGACGATCACCCAGCCCACCGCACCGAGGTTCTTGTCCGAGATGGCCTGCGCGAGATACGCGCCGATGCCCGGCAGCGTGATCGTCTGGTTGCCGACGGTGATCGCTTCCGACGCGACGACGAAGAACCAGCCGCCCGACATCGACATCATCATGTTCCAGATCAGGCCCGGCATCGAGAACGGCACCTCGAGCTTCCAGAAACGTTGCCACGACGTCAGGTGGAAACCGCGCGACACTTCGCTCAGGTCGCGCGGCACCGTGCGCAGCGACTGGTAGAAGCTGAAGGTCATGTTCCACGCCTGGCTCGTGAAGATCGCGAAGATCGCCGCGAGTTCGGCGCCGAGCACGCGCCCCGGAAACAGCGCAAGAAAGAACGTGACCGTAAACGAGATATAGCCGAGCACCGGCACCGACTGCAGGATGTCGAGGATCGGGATCAGCACCATGCCCGCACGCCGGCTTTTCGCGGCGAGCGTGCCGTAGACGAGCGTAAACACGAGCGATGCGATCATCGCGGCAAGCATCCGCAGCGTGGTGCGCAACGCGTATTCGGGCAGGTTCGACGGATCGAGCGAGATCTTCTGCGTCTGCAGTACGCCGATCGGCGCCATCGTCTGATGGAAACCGACGATCGCCATCGCGAGCAGGCAGATGATCAGCGGAAACGCGACGGCATCCCAGCGGTTGGGGAGCACGCGCCACGCCGAGGCGTTCGCGGTGCGGTTCGGATCGAAACTGATATCCATCGGTAGCGTCTTGGTCGAATTGAAAATCGATGGGGCCGGCCGCATGACGCGCGGCCGGGCGTGGCATCAGCCGACGCGGCTCAGAAGAGGCCGTGCAGCGCCCAGTACAGGACGGCGGACAGCGCGATCGACGCGGGCAAGGTCAGCACCCACGCGAGCACGAGGTTACGCACCGTGTCCCAGCGCAGCCCCGCGCCGCTCGCGGTCATCGTGCCGGCCACGCCGGACGCGAGCACGTGCGTCGTCGACACCGGCAACCCGTACGCGTCGGCCATCCCGATCGTCAGCATCGCGACGGCTTCGGCGGACGCGCCCTGCCCGTACGTGAGGTGCGACTTGCCGATCTTCTCGCCGACCGTCACGACGATCCGTTTCCAGCCGACCATCGTGCCAAGACCGAGCGCGATCGCGACGGCAACTTTCACCCACGTCGGGATGAACTTCGTCGCGCGGTCCATCTGCTGCTTGAACGCGTCGAGCGCGCTCGCGTCCTCGACGGAGAACGCCGGCGCCTTCGCCTTTTCCATCAGCCGGATCGCCTCGGACGCGACATACATGTTGTTGCGCACGTTGTCGACGAGGCTCTGCGGCACGCTCGAAATGCCGCCGGCCTGCGCGACCTGGTCGGCGATCGTGTCGGTGAGCTTGCGCAGCGCGGGAACTGTCGCGGGCGCCAGCTTGTGGGTGCGCACGTAGGCCTCGACTTCGGCGCGCGCGTCGCCCGACTGCGCGGCGGGGTCCGCGTACTTCACGAGCGTCGTCGATGCGTGGCGCGCGACCGCGACGAACGTGCTCGCCTGGTCGGGCGTCACGGCCTTGTTCAGCGCATAGGCGGTCGGCATCACGCCGATCAGGATCAGCATGATGAGACCCATGCCCTTCTGCCCGTCGTTCGACCCGTGCGCGAACGACACGCCCGTGCACGTGAGGATCAGCAGCAGGCGAATCCAGAACGGCGGCGGCTTGTTGCCCTTCGGCTCCTGATACAGCGCCGGCACCCGCACGATCGCCTTCAGCAGCAGCAACACGAGCGCGGACAGCGCGAAGCCGACCAGCGGCGAGAACAGCAGCGCCTTGCCGACGCCGAGCGCCTGGTTCCAGTCGACGCCGCTCGTGGCCGACGGGCCGCTGACGATCTGGTTCATCAGCCCGACGCCGATGATCGAGCCGACGAGCGTATGCGAACTCGACGACGGCAGGCCGAAATACCAGGTCGCGAGGTTCCACGTGACGGCCGCGATCAGCAGCGCGAACACCATCGCGAAGCCCGAACCGCTGCCGACCTGCAGAATCAGCTCGACCGGCAGCAACTGCAGGATGCCGAACGCGACGGCGCCGCTCGATACGAGCACGCCGCACAGGTTCCACAACCCCGACCACACCACCGCCAGGTGCGGGTCGAGCGAATGCGTATAGATGACGGTCGCGACCGCGTTCGCGGTGTCGTGAAAACCGTTCACGAATTCGAAGCCGAGCGCGATCAGCAGCGCGACGACGAGCAGCAGGAACGGCAGGATCGAGCTCTCCTTGACCGGACCGAGATCCGCGCTCAGGTGAACGCCCACGTAGACGATGCCGCAGGCAATGATCAGAAAAAACAGCGCGAGGCTGATGGTGCGTGTGCGATGGCTGGCCGCACCGCTGGTTTCCGTTGCCGCGAGATTCGGCATGAGGGGCTCCGGATAGGTGTGATTCGGTGTCGCAGGCTATCGGGCGGCCATGACGTAAATGTGACGTGTCACTTACAGGACATTGACAAGTCATCCTGCTATGACCCCGTATCGGCTCGCAGGCCGCGAGCACTGGGGTTCAGCCTCGTAACGCGCGGGAATAAATCCGTCGCCGCATCGGTATCGCAAGCGAACGACGCCGGTTTATTTCCGGACGATCCGGCCGTCCGGTTCCGTCATACGATTGCGAGGCTCACATGTCTTCATCGACTCCCACCCGCCCGTCGCGCCGCAAAGCCCTGCAATGCATGGCGTTCGGCGGCCTCGGTACGCTGTTTACGCTGTCGGGCGGCATCCTGACGCCGTTCGACCTCGCGCTCGCGCAAAACGGCGCGCTTCCCCCCGCCGATGCGGGCCGGCCACTGTTCGTGCAGATCAGCGACACGCACATCGGCTTCAACAAGGACGCGAATCCCGACGTCGCGGCGACGTTGCGACAGACCATCGACCTCGTCAACGGCCTGTCCGCCGCGCCCGCGCTGGCCATCCACACCGGCGACATCACCCACCTGTCCAAACCGGAGGAATTCGACCGCGCGTCGCAGTTGCTGTCCGCGCTGCGCGTGCCGGAACTGCACACGGTGCCCGGCGAACACGACGTCACCGACGGGTCGGGCGCCGAGTACTTCAGCCGGTACGGTAGCGCGTCGAACAACCGCGGCTACTACAGCTTCGATCACGCGGGCGTGCACTTCGTCGCGCTCGTCAACGTGATGCATTTCAAGCCGAACGGGCTCGGCAGCTTCGGCGACGACCAGCTTGCGTGGCTCGCGCAGGACCTGAAGGGGCAGTCGTCGAGCACGCCGATCGTCGTGTTCTCGCACATGCCGATGTGGACCATTTACGAACCGTGGGGCTGGGGCACCGGCGACGCGCCGCAGACGATGGCGCTGCTGCGCCGCTTCGGCTCCGTCACCGTGCTGAACGGGCACATCCACCAGATCGTGTCGAAGGTCGAGGGCAACGTGACGTTCCATACCGCGCGCTCCACCGCGTTCCCGCAGCCAACGGCCGGCAACGGGCCGGGCCCGGTGCCGCTCACGGTGCCGCGCGACCGGCTGCCCGCGATGCTCGGCGTCACGACCGTCCACTTCGCGGGCCATCCGCTCGCATCGTCGCTGCATGACACGACACTCGCATGACACACACCGGGAGACCGACATGAACCTCTTCAGGAAACCGGCGCTGCCGGCCGCGCTGATCCTGTGTGCGGCCATCGGCGGCACACCGCTCGCCGCGTTCGCGCAGGGCCCGTCCGACTCGCTCGTGACGATCCGCAATTTCATGTTTTCGCCGATGTCGACCACGATCAAGGCCGGCACGACGATCACGTGGAAGAACCTCGACGCTGAACCGCATACCGTCGTCAACGACGCGGGGATCTTTCATTCCAAAGCGCTCGACCAGGACGAAACCTATTCGTTCCGCTTCGACAAGCCCGGCGTATACAAGGTGTTCTGCGGGATCCATCCTTATATGAAGGAGACGATCACCGTCGAATGAGCGTGCGGCGGCGCATCGTTCGCGCGCCCCGATGCGCTGCCGCCGTTTAAATAAAGTTTCATCTGGCGACGACGATCTTGCAATCTACGCGCGGCGCGGCGACCCGATAATTCCCGGTGTCGCGTGATTGACGAGGAGACGAGACATGACACGCCCGATGAAGATCGAGATGATCAACGAGTATGGCAAGCAGGCCGTGCTGGTCTCGATAGAGCAGTCGTCGGCCCTGCTGGATCCGGAGGATATCGACGCCGTGATTCAGTATCTGAGCCTGCTGCGCGCGCAGATGCAACCGGCGATTCCCGACGAACCGTCACGCGACGAAAAGTACGTGATGGAACTCGACCCGTGCTGGTACACCGAAAGGCCGCTGCTCTACGATGGCGCCGTGCTGTTCATGCGTCATACGGGCCTCGGATGGACGAGCTTTGCGTTGCCGACCAATAGCCTCAGGCAACTACTGGCAAGCCTGTCGCGACATCTGGAAACCGAAGAAGCGGCGATGAGTCTGCCGAACTGACGCGCAACGCGCGCGTCGATACACCTCGACTTTCCCGGCGCACGTTCCGTGCGCTCCCCGCCGCCGGCGTAACGCGTTCATCGCGTATTCCGGCGCGCGTCGTCGCCTCATCGTCTTCCGCCGCCATCAATCATTCGCACTCCGTATATCCAGTGCGACTTCCCTGTCGTTCGGCCCGCCCGACGCCCTGCCCCGCCCGCACCCCGATGCCGCTTCGCGGTGCCCCATCACGCTCGCCGCGCACGTAATATCCCGGCGTTTTTCACGTCACGCGAACTTAAAAAAAACTTAACCAACGTATCGGCTCCGGTTCATTCGCCATCGCGGATGATGTTCGCGTCACATCCTATATGCACGCCATCATGAATCAGCTCCAAGCGATGCGCGTATTCGCGCGCGTCGTCGATCTGGCAAGCTTCAGCCTCGCCGCGCGGCAGCTCGGCATGTCGGCCGCGGCAGTCACCCGCAGCGTCGGCATGCTCGAAGCCCATCTGAACATCCGGCTGCTGAACCGCACGACCCGCAGTCTTTCGCTGACCGAGGCCGGCAAGGAATACCTGGACGGTTGCCGCACGATCATCGACAAGCTCGACGAGATGGAATCGAATCTCGTGCAGGCCACCCGCGATCCGCGCGGCACGCTGCGCATTGCATCGTCGATGAGCTTCGCCAGCGCCGGGCTCGGCGCGCTGCTCGCCGCGTATCGTGCGCTGCACCCGCGCGTGAATTTCGACGTCACGACTTCCGGCACGCACATCGACATGGTGGAAGGCGGCTACGACGTGTGCTTCTCCGACGATCGCCGGCTCGCGAGCTCGACGCTGGTCAGCCGGGCGCTGACGACGACGACCGAGCTGGTGGTCGCGTCGCCGGTCTATCTCGCCCGCAACGGCACGCCGCGCGACCCGGGCGAGCTTTGCGAGCACAGCCTGCTGACGGTGTCCGACGGCTCGTCGCGCACCTGGGAATTCGCCGACACGGACGGCAACTACCGCGTCTACGTCGGCGGCGCACTGACGTCGACGGACAGCGGCATGGTACGGATCGCCGCGCTCAACCACATGGGCATCGCGCAACTGCCGTTGCCGCTCGTCGTGCGCGACATCGAGCAGCGCACGCTCGTGCCCGTGCTCGAACAGTACGCGTTCAACGGCGGCCCGCGCTGCGTGTCGATCCTGTATCCGGGCCGCAATTACCTGTCGATGAAAGTGCGCAGCTTCATCGATTTCACCGTCGGCCAGTACCGCGCGCAGGAACAACCTGCACCGCTACTGGCCGTTGCATGACCGCCAGGACGCTCGACGACGCACCATGCCGAGAATACTGACGATCGAAGACGACGCGCTGATCGCACACGACATCGCGCGTACGCTGCATGCCGACGGCCATGTCGTCGACGTCGCACGCACCGGACACGAGGGAATGGTCAAGGCGATGATCGGCGCATACGACGTCGTGACGCTCGACCGGATGCTGCCGGACCTCGACGGCCTCACGATAGTCGCGACCATGCGCGGGCGTGGCATCGAAACGCCCGTGCTCGTGATGAGCTCGCTGTCGGACGTCGACCAGCGCATCCAGGGGCTGCGCGCGGGCGGCGACGACTACCTGATCAAGCCATTCTCGCTCAACGAGATGTCGGTTCGCATCGACGTGCTGATGCGACGCCGCACACACCATTCGAAGGTCGAGACGGTACTGCGAACGGGCGCGCTCGAGCTCGACCTGGTGCGTCGCAAGGTCATGCATCGCGCACACGAACTGGATCTGCTGCCGACCGAATTCCGCGTGCTCGAATTCATGATGCGCCACGCAGGCCGCGTGCTGACGCGCACGATGATCTTCGAGGCAGTGTGGGGCTGCCGCTTCGATCCCGGCACCAACCTGATCGACGTGCACGTCGGCCGCCTGCGCAAGAAGGTCAACCTGCCCGGCGAAGCGCCGCTGATCCGGACCATCCGCGGCTCGGGCTACATGCTCGGCTGACGTCGTGCGCGCTGCCGCGCGCGCCCGACTAAAACTTCTTTCATCTTTCCAGCAGCTTGCTGTTAGGCGCTGCTCTCCAGAATGCACACGTCGGCCGCATGTCAGTGTTTTCCCTGCTCCATGCGAGTCCGCGCCTTCATCGATGCCATTGAACGGAGCAGCGTCTCATGCTGAAAATAGTCCGGCTCGCCTTAACGCGGCCCTACACCTTTATCGTGCTGGCGCTGCTGATCCTGCTGATCGGCCCGCTTGCCGCGCTGCGCACGCCGACGGACATCTTTCCCGACATCCGCATTCCGGTCATCAGCGTGATCTGGAATTACTCGGGACTGCAGCCCGACGACATGTCGGGCCGCATCGTCACCTACTACGAACGTACGCTCGGCACGACGGTCAACGACATCCAGCACATCGAGTCGCAATCGTTCCGCGGCTACGGGATCGTGAAGATCTTCTTCCAGCCGACCGTCGACATCCGCACGGCCACGGCACAGGTCACGTCGATCTCGCAGACGGTGCTCAAGCAGATGCCGCCCGGCGTCACGCCGCCGCAGATCCTGAACTACAACGCGTCGACGGTGCCGGTGCTGCAGATCGCGCTGACGAGCGACACGCTGGACGAGCAGAAACTCGAGGACTACGCGGAGAACTTCATTCGACCGCAACTGCTCAGCGTGCCGGGCGTCGCGATCCCGACGCCGTACGGCGGCAAGACGCGTGAAGTACAGATCGATCTCGACCCGCAGGCGCTGCAGGCGCGCAAGCTGTCCGCGCAGGACGTCGCGAACGCGCTCGCGCAGCAGAACCAGATCATCCCGGCCGGCACGCAGAAAATCGGCCGCTTCGAGTACAACATCAAGCTCAACAACAGCCCGACCGCGATCGACGAGCTGAACGCGCTGCCGGTCAAGTCGGTGGACGGTACGCTGATCTACATACGCGACGTCGCGCACGTGCGCGACGGCTATCCGCCGCAGCCGAACATCGTGCGCGTCGACGGCCACCGCGCGGTGCTGATGAGCATCCTGAAGAACGGCTCGGCGTCGACGCTGTCGATCATCTCCGGCGTGAAATCGAAGCTGCCGCTGATCGAACAGACGCTGCCGCCGGGCCTGAAGCTCGTCACGATGGGCGACCAGTCGACGTTCGTGACAGGCGCCGTGAGCGGCGTGGCGCGCGAAGGCATCATCGCGGCGGCGCTGACTTCCGCGATGATCCTGCTGTTCCTCGGCAGCTGGCGCTCGACGCTGATCATCGCCGCGTCGATCCCGCTCGCGGTGCTGGCCGCGATCGCCGGTCTCGCCGCGCTCGGCGAAACACTCAACGTGATGACGCTCGGCGGTCTCGCGCTCGCGGTCGGGATTCTGGTCGACGACGCGACGGTGACGATCGAGAACATCAACTGGCACCTCGAACAGGGCAAGGACGTCCGGCACGCGATCATGGACGGCGCCGCGCAGATCGTGATGCCGGCGTTCGTCTCGCTGCTGTGCATCTGCATCGTATTCGTGCCGATGCTGGAACTGGACGGCATCGCACGCTTCCTGTTCGTGCCGATGGCCGAAGCGGTGATCTTCGCGATGATCGCGTCGTTCATCCTGTCGCGCACCTTCGTGCCGATGATGGCGCAGTACCTGCTGAAGCCGCATGCATCGGGCGGCCACGCATCCGGCGAGCTGGCGGCCATCATGGCGGCGACGCACGGCACGCACGCGCACCCGCCGCCGTCGCGCAATCCGCTGGTGCGCCTGCAGCGCGGTTTCGAACGCCGTTTCGAGCGCATCCGCGCGAGCTACCGGATCGTGCTGGGCCTCGCGCTCACGCACCGCAAGCGTTTCATCGCCGGCTTTCTCGTCGCGGTCGCCGCTTCGTTCCTGCTGGTGCCGTGGCTCGGCCGCAACTTCTTCCCGGACATCGACGCCGGCCAGATCACGATCCACGTGCGCACGCCGGTCGGCACACGCATCGAGGACACCGCCGCCGAGTTCGACCACATCGAGAACGCGGTGCGCGGCGTGATTCCGCCGAAGCAGCTCGCGAACATCGTCGACAACATCGGGCTGCCGCACAGCGGCATCAACCTCACGTACAACAACAGCGGCACGATCGGGCCGGAAGACGGCGACATCATGATCTCGCTGGGCGCGGACCATGCACCGACCGCAAGCTACGTGCGCCGGCTGCGCGAAGTGCTGCCGCGCGCGTTTCCAGGCACGACGTTCTCGTTCCTGCCTGCCGACATCGTCAGCCAGATCCTGAACTTCGGCTCGCCCGCGCCGATCGACATCCAGATCGCCGGCCCGGACCAAGCGGCCAACCACCGCTATGCGGCCGAGCTGCTGCGCAAGGTACGCCTCGTCGCGGGCGTCGCCGACTCACGCATCCAGCAGGCCACGACCTATCCGCAATTCACGATCGACGTCGACCGCTCCCGCGCGGACGAGCTCGGCATCACCGAGCACGACGTGACCAACTCGGTGGTCGCGAGCCTGTCCGGCACCGGCCAGGTGTCGCCGACGTTCTGGCTGAACCCGAGCAACGGCGTGTCCTATCCGATTGTCGCGCAAACGCCGCAATACCGGATGACGTCGCTGTCGGACCTGAAGAACCTGCCGGTGACGGGCGCGAACGGCAACTCGCAGGTGCTCGGTGCAATCGCAACGATCCAGCGCGGCGTCGGCGACGCGATCGTGTCGCACTACAACATCAAGCCGCTGTTCGACATCTACGCGACGACCCAGGGGCAGGATCTCGGCGCGGTCGCATCGCGCATCGACGCGATCGTGCATGCCACCGCACGCGACGTGCCGAAGGGCTCGGTCGTCACGGTGCGCGGCCAGGTCCAGACGATGAACAGCGCATTCTCGGGACTGCTGTTCGGGCTGCTCGGCGCGGTCGCGCTGATCTACCTGCTGATCGTCGTGAACTTCCACTCGTGGTCCGACGCGTTCGTGATCGTGACAGCATTGCCGGCCGCGCTGGCGGGCATCGTCTGGATGCTGTTCACGACACACACGCCGCTGTCGGTACCGGCGCTGACGGGCGCGATCCTCTGCATGGGCGTCGCGACCGCGAACAGCATCCTGGTGGTGAGCTTCGCGCGGGACCGGCTTGCCGCGACCGGCGACGCGCTGGTCGCCGCGATGGAAGCCGGCTTCACGCGCTTCCGCCCGGTGCTGATGACGGCGCTCGCGATGATCATCGGCATGGCACCGATGGCGCTCGGCCTCGGCGACGGCGGCGAGCAGAACGCGCCGCTGGGCCGTGCGGTGATCGGCGGCCTGCTCTGCGCGACGTTCGCGACGCTGCTGTTCGTGCCCGTCGTGTTCAGCCTCGTTCACCGGCGCGACGCGTTGCGGCCGCCCGCAGCACGCGACCTTTCCCCTTCCGAATCCGGAGTCACGCATGTCAACTGAGATCGAAATCCAATCCCCGACGCGCCTGCGTCATCTCCGGCTCGTCGGCCTCGTCGCGCTGCTGGCGGCCGCCGGCATCGTCGCCACCGGCATTTCCAGCCGCGTGCACGCCAAGCAGGAAACGTCGGCATGGTCCGCCGAGCAGGCGATCCCGACGGTCGTCGCGTACCAACCGGGCCACGACGGCGCGACGCAAGGCATGGTGTTGCCCGGGCGCCTGTCCGCGCTCGTCAACGCGCCGATCTATGCGCGCGTGTCCGGCTACCTGCATGCGTGGTACGCCGACATCGGCACGCCCGTGAAAGCGGGTCAGTTGCTCGGCCTGATCGACACGCCGGATCTCGACCAGCAGCTGCAGCAGGCGCGCGCCGACCTGCAGAACTCGCTCGCGAACGAGAAGCTCGCGGAAACCACCGCGGCGCGCTGGACCAAGATGCTGCAGCAGGATTCCGTGTCGCAACAGGCCGCCGACGAAAAGACCGGCGACCTGCTCGCCAAGCGCGCGACGGTCGCCGCCAACGAGGCGAACGTGAAGCGGCTCGAGGCGCTCGAATCGTTCAAGCGCATCACCGCGCCGTTCGACGGCGTCGTGACGGCGCGCAAAACCGACATCGGCGCGCTGATCGACGCGGGCAGCGGCAACGGGCCCGAGCTGTTCGCCGTGTCCGATGCCCGCAAGCTGCGCGTGTACGTCAGCGTGCCGCAAAGCGAGGCCGCGGCGATCCATCCCGGCATGACCGCGACGCTGACGGTGCCCGAGCATCCCGGCATGCATTTCGACGCGAAGCTCGTCGACACCGACGACGCGATCACGCCCGAGTCCGGCACGCTGCTGGTCCAGCTGATGGTCGACAACCCGGCCGGCCTGCTGATTCCCGGCGAATACACCGAAGTGCATTTCGCGATGCCGACCGATGCGCACGCGTTGCTGATTCCCGCCAGCTCGCTGATCTTCCGGCAGGACGGTCTGCAGGTGGCCGTGGTCGATCCGCATCAGCGCGCCCAGCTCAAATCGGTGACGATCGGCACCGACCTCGGCACACAGGTCGTCATCGCGTCGGGCCTCGCGCCCGGCGATCGCGTGATCGACAATCCGCCCGACTCGCTCGCAAGCGGCGACCCGGTGCGGCTCGCCGCGCCGCGCACGCAAGGCGCCACCGCGTCGCTCGCCGCGAACAACGGGGGGCGCGCCCATGGGTGAGCGACGACTCTATGCGGCGCTGGCGAGCCTCGCGCTCGTGACGGGGTGCTCGTTCGCGCCGACCTACCAGGTTCCCGCAACGGCGATTCCCACGACGTTCAAGGAAGCCGGCGCATGGCAGCAGGCGAAACCTGCCGACCGGATCGAGCGCGACGCGTGGTGGACCGTCTATCGCGACCACGAGCTCGACACGCTCGAGCAGCAGGTCGCGCGCGCCAACCCCGACGTCGCGGCGGCCGTCGCACGGCACGACGAAGCCGGCGCGTATCTCGACGAAGCACGTTCGGGCCTCTTTCCGACCATCGGCGCCAGCGCGAACGTGTCGTCGAACCGCCAGTCCGAGCTCCGTCCGCTGCGCGGCTCCGGCCAGCCGAACGTGTACGGCGCGAACACACTGGAGGTCGGCGCGAGCTACGACCTCGATCTGTGGGGCAAGGTGCGCAACGAAGTCGCGGCGGGCCGCGACGCGCTGCAGGCCAGCGCAGGCGATCTCGCGTCGGTCCGCCTGAGCCTGCAGGCCAGTCTCGCCGACGCGTACTTCAACCTGCGCGGCCTCGACGAGCAGCAAAAGCTGCTCGCCGACACGATCAGCACGTATCGGCGCGCGCTTCAGCTGACGCTGAGCCGTCATGCGGGCGGCATCGCGTCCGATCTCGACGTGTCGCGCGCACAGACGCAGCTCGACTCGGCGCAGGCGTCCGCGGCCGACGTCCAGGCGCGGCGCGCATTGTACGAGCATGCGATCGCGACGCTGACCGGCGTGCCCGCGTCGTCGTTCTCGTTGCCGCCGTCGCTCGATGCCGCGTACCTGCCGTCGGTGCCGGCCGGCATCCCGGCCACGCTGCTGCAGCGACGGCCCGACATCGCGGCGGCCGAGCGGCGCGTCGCGGCCGCGAACGCGAAGATCGGCGTCGCGCGTGCGGCGTTCTTCCCGGACATCTCGCTTGGCCTCGACGGCGGCTATCAGAGCGACACGCTGTCGCCGTGGCTCGTCGCACCGAACGAGATCTGGTCGATCGGCCCGAGCCTGATGATGACGCTGTTCGACGGCGGCCGGCGTGAAGCCGCGACACAGGCGGCGCGCGCGAAGCTCGCGGAGAACGGCGCGCACTACAAGGCCGTCGTGCTGCAGGCGTTCCAGCAGGTCGAGGACAATCTCGCGCTGCTCCACCATCTCGGCGACGAAGCGGCACGCGAGGATTCGGCGCTGGCCGCCGCGCAACGCACGCTGCAACTGTCGATGTCGCAGTATCGCGACGGCGTGGTCAGCTATCTCGAAGTGGTCACCGCGCAGACTACCGAGCTCCACACCGAGATCGCCGCGCTGAACCTCGACACGCGGCGTCAGCTCGCCTCCGTCGGCCTGATCGAAGCGCTTGGCGGCGGCTGGTCCGCGACGGCGCAAGCGGCGCCGTCCGATGCATCGCCGAAGCCGCAGCCGGTGGTGGCGGCCGCCGGCACTTCGCACGCCGGCTGACGTTCCGCGATAAAAAAACGCCGCCGGCGACCCCGGCGGCGTTTTTACGCCATGCCCCCGTCGACCGTGGCGTCGGCTCAGAAACGATGCCGGATACCTGCGGCGACAATCGTCTGCCGGTTGTTCGCCGACGGTGCGAGCGAGTAAATCGACGCATTGCCGAGCACCGCGATGCCGTCCGCGCCGCTGACGTGCTGGTAGACGCCTTCCAGATACAGATCGGTGCGCCGCGACAGCGCGTAGTCGGCCTGCAGCATGAACTGGTTCCACTTCGGCGATACGCTCGCGCCGGCCGTCTCGAAACGGCCGTCGGTGAACGTGTACGAACCGCCGATCGACAGCATCGGCGTGATCGAATAATGCGCGTTCACTTCGTAGTTGTTGAACGTCAGCATCTGGCCGGCCAGCGCGGCATATGCGCCGCCCTGCGAGATCTGGCGCGGGTCGTCGAGCATCGTGCGCGTGAACACCAGCCCCACTGACGCAGGCCCGAACGTGTAGCGGCCGCCCGCGCCGAATGTGCGCTGCCGCGCACCGGTCATGATCGCGTCGCCATCCGTGCTGCTGAGTGCGCCGCTGGCGTTCTCCGGCGTGTTCACACCGCCGGGCTGGCTCGCCTGCAGATAGGCGACCGCGAGGTTCACGGGGCCGCCCGCCCACGCCGCGCCGACGCTGAACGCATTGTTGTCGCTGAAGCCGCCCGCGGCGTTGCTGAACGCGTATGCGCCGCCGAACGTGAATCCGCCGATGGTCGCACTGCGGAACTTGACCGCGTTGTTCATCCGCATGTCGTTGTTCAGGTTGTCGTTGTCGAGCGGATGATCGGCGATGTTGCCGCCGAAACCGGAACCGGTAGCCGACAACGGTGCGACGAAATCGACGAGGAAGTCGTACTGGCGGCCCATCGTCAGCGTGCCCCACTGCCGGCTCGCGAGACCGACCCACGCCTGGCGGCCGAACAGGTCGCCGCCGTTGCCGAGCTTCCCGTTGTCGATGTTGAAGCCGTTCTCGAGATCGAACACCGCGCTCAGGCCGCCACCGAGATCCTCGCTACCGCGCAGCCCCCAGCGGTTCGTGCTCAGGTTGCCGCTTTCCATCATCCAGTTGTCGTGCCCCGCCCCGCCCGTGCCTTTCTGGTTACTGACGTAGTCGATGCCGGTGTCGAGCGTGCCGTACAGCGTCACGCTGCTTTGCGCCTGGGCGGCGGTTGCGAACGTGCCTGCCAGCGTCAGCAGCGTGATTGCCCATGTCTTTGTCATGTTTCATTCCGGAAAAAATAGTCGATGGTTCACGCATCGGGCGGGCTGCCGCGGCAATTGCCACGATGCGATTCGGCCCGCGATGCGATTCGGCCCGCGATGCGCTAGCCGGAATTTAGGCAAGCCGGGTGACATTGAGGTGATGAAAACGCCCTGTTTCATGAAGCTTTTTTCATGTTCGCGACATTGCTTTTCAATGCGTGCCGGCGCGGTGTTTTCGCATGCCGCCGGATAAATTTCTTTTCATGCTTCGACTACCGATCCGCTACCCCACGATGACTATGCTCTTGATCAACCGGAGTGCGAAAACGCGAACGCCTTCCGCTTCGGCCAATCAACCCAGATATTGTGAGGACTACGAATATGAAAGCCATGATGATCGCCCTTGCCGCCGTATGCGCCACGGCCGCTGTTCCGGCCTTTGCCCAGTCGAATGCGTCGCCGGCCCCGCAGCAGCTCGCGTCGGTATCGTCGTCCGGCATGTCGGGCGGCTCGTCGGCGGTGCAGGCCGGATCGTGGGTGGCGCCGTACGGCAGCGCCATGCAGGAGAAAACGCGTGCGCAGGTCTACCAGGAACTGGTTCATGCGCAACAGGACGGCCAGCTCGCGTACCTGAACAAGACGCTGTATGCCCATTGACACGCGCCGGTCGCCGTCCGCCGCCTGCCCGCCGGTGCGTGCATCGCGCCCGCGGCCGGCGGCGCCATCGATCCCGCACACCAGCGCCGGTTTCTTCGGCGCGCCCCGTACCTCCGTTCGCGCCCGACTCCTTCCTGCCCGATGAATATTTCCCCTGCTTTCAAACGCACCGCGCGACTCGTGGCGCTGGCCGTCGCGGCCGGCGCGCTGCTGTCCGGCTGCGCGGCTGCCCGCCCCGACACGCCTGGCGGTTGCGTCGGACCGGCCGATTTCTGCAACGTCTATTTCGGCTCATAGCGCCGGGCCGTCAACTCCGCGCCTCAAACGACACAGGCGCACCGCCCTTTCGGCCGGTGCGCCTGTTTTACATCGGGTAGCCCGATATTCAGAACGAGTGGCGGATCCCGACGCGGGTGACCACCTGCTTGCCGTTCGACGACGGATCGAAGCCGGCGATCTGCGCGACCGCCCCGCCCGTCGCATGCTGATAGGCTGCCAGCGCGTAGACCGCCGTGCGCTTCGACAGTTCGTACTCCGCGCTCAGGTTGATCTGCTGGTACTTGGGCTCCTGACCGGTCGCGTGATCACGGCCTTCCGTATAGGTGAAGCCCGCACCGAAGTTGAGCTCGCTCGTCGCGGCGTACGTGCCGGCCACTTCGTAGTTCTGGAATTTCACGTCCTGCCCGTCGTCGCCCTGCTGGAAGTCGACATTCGTGAAGTTGCCCATCAGCTTGAACGCGCCGAGCTGATACGACGCGCCTGCCGCGAAAATGCCCTGGCTGCGCGCATTCTGCAGGTAATTGCCATATACGGCGTTCGTGTAGCCGGTGCCGTTCTGGTAGCTCTGGATCGATTGCTCCGGATCGTTCACGCGCAAATAGCCTGTGCCTGCCGAGAACGGCCCGTTCGTGTACGACGCGGCCGCGCTGTACGCGGCATTGTTCGAGAACTGCCCGGCCTGTCCGCCGAACGAATACAGCGCTTCTCCGGTGAAGCCGGCGACGGTCGGGCTCGTATACTTGACCGCATTGCTGATCGCGAAGCCGTTGTCGAGGTTGTCCATGTCGTTTGGATGCGAGAAATACCAGCCGCCGTACGCATCGTTCAACGAAAAAGGCTCGATCAGGTCGACGATCGGATCCCACTGCCGGCCGAGCGTCACCGTGCCGTAGGTCTTGCTCGCGAGCCCGATGTACGCGTTGCGCGAGAATGCCAGGCCGCTGCCCAGGCTGCCGTCGGTCGAGCTGAACCCGCTCTCGAGATCGAAGATTGCGGACAGGCCGCCGCCGAGATCCTCCTTGCCGCGCAGCCCCCAGCGGCTGCCCGCGCTGACGCCGCTCGCCATCTGCCACAAATGCTGACCGTTCACGTTGTTCGCGTAATCGATGCCGGTATCCAGCACGCCGTACAGCGTCACGCTGCTTTGCGCATGCGCGACACCGGCCGCGCCGACGCACACCAATGCGACGATCACCCGGTTCAGTCTGAATATCCTGTTCATGCTCGATGGTCCCTTTTTCTAGACGGAGATGGATCGTTCGCAATCCTGTTCTTATCGATTGCGTGGGCGCCAATATATCGGCGCAAAAACCTCACGCACTTGCAATTCCGTCTTTCAGTTTTTGTGTTGGATACGCATGCGGCGGCTATTGACGACGTGCGTCGCCCCCGGTCGCAACACCGGTGTGGGGTCGGTAAACATGTGGAAAAACATCGCGCGTCAGCGCGACGCGAACGTGATCTGATAGCCGTAACGGCTGACCGTCTCGATCTCGACGCCGGAGACGAAACGGGCCAGCTTGCGGCGCAGCCGGCAGACGACGAGATTGACGCTGGACGGATCGACATCTTCCTGATCCTGCCATGCGTAGCGGATGAGTTGCTCGCGTGCCACCGGCGCGTTGACCTGGCGCATCAGGCATTCGAGCAACAGATATTCGCGCCGCGTCACCGCGAGCCGCAACTCGCCGTCGAGTAGCTCACGCGCGAGCGCATCCGGCGTGACGCCGCTCGCAGCCTGCACGTCAGGGGCCACGCTCATACCGACCATGCGCCGCAACGCCTGAATGCGCTCGTGCATTTCGATGAACGAATACGGTTGCGAGAAGCACGCATCGGCGCCCGCGCGCAGCGCGGCTACGCGATCCTGCACGAGCGCGCGACCCAGCACGACGACGAGCGTCGCGCCGCTGCCGCCGTGCGCAAACGACGGCAACGCCGCCAGCAGCGCCGGATAGCCTGCCGGCTCGGATGCCATCGCGACGATCACGTCGAAGTGTTCCTGTGCTGACAGGAACGCACCGTCGCGCAGATCGTCCGCGCGCTGCAGGCTGTGACCGCTCTCCTGCAGCGCCTTGTACAGCCATGCGGCGTCGGGATGCGGGGCCGTGACGAACAGAATACGCATTCAGCACTCTGCCAGGCGATGAAAGGCTGCACCCGTCATGACAGCGTCTTCGACCAGCATTCGATCGTCACGCAGGTGCCGGGATTGGCGCTGTCGATCCGCAGCGAGAAATCGTGCACGTGGATCACCGCGGACACGATGCTCAGCCCGAGCCCCGAGCCGGCCAGGTGTCCTGTCCGCTTGCTGCGATAACGATGCCGCAGCACGGCCTCGCGCTCCTCCGGCGCGATGCCCGGCCCGTTGTCGACCACGTCGATCTGCGGACCATACGGCGTCTGCCGCAGGTCGAGACGCACGACGCCGCCCGCGGTGGTGTACTTCAGCGCGTTGTCGAGCAGGTTCGTGAGCGCCTCGAACAACAACGCGAAATCGCCGTGGATCGGCTCGACCTCGTCCGCGGATACGACGAGCTGGATCGCGCGGCTGTCGGCGAGCGGCTCGAACAGTTCGCCGACGTCGCCGACCAGTTGCCGCAAGTCGACTTCGGCGAAGCCGCCGCGTCGCTGCAGCGTGCCGATCTCCGAAATGCGCAGCATCGCGCGAAAGCGCCCGAGCAGTTCGTCGGTTTCCGCTCGCGCGCGCCCGACGAGGCTCGCGAGTTCCGCGTCGTCGCTCACGGCCTGGCGTTCGGCCGCATGCGCGAGCAACGTGTGAACGTGCGCGAGCGGCGTGCGCAGATCGTGCGCAATGCCATCGCAGACGCCCTTGACCTCGTTCATCAGACGCTCGACTTCGGACAGCATGTGGTTGACGAGATGCGCCAGCATGTCGATCTCGTCGCGCCCGCCGACCGGCAGACGCTGCCCCAGATCGCCTTGCGCGATGCGCTGCGTGACCTGCCGGATTTCCTTGAGCCGGCGCATCTGCCGGATGCTCAGCAACAAGCCGCCCGCGATGCCGGTCGCGAAGCAGAAGATGCCGCCGCCCACCAGCGCATTGATGATCGCCTCGCGAATGCGCAGGATGTGCGTGAGGTCACGCGCGAGCACCAGCCTGTCGCCGTCCGCACGTTGCTCGCCCATCGCACGCACGACGGGCGCGATCTGGCCGCTGGAGATCTTCAGCGTGTGGTTGAGCGTCGTGCCGCTGCGGTCCGTCTTGAGCTCGGACGGAAACTCCATCACGTCGCCCGCGATGTGCCGGCCGTCCGCCGCAAACAGACCGTAATAGTTGGTGTGCATCCGCTCGCGCTCGAGCCGGCGATGGATCGCGTTCGCCAATTCGGTATCGGGTATCGAATTGAAATAGATCATCTGCCAGTCGATCACGACGTCGGTTTCGCGCTCCATGCCGTGCGTGATCGCGGTCGCGAGGACGCCGAGCAGCAGCATCACCGACAGCGAAAACATCACCGCGTAGACGGCGACCAGCCGCATCGTGGTCGAATACCAGCGCCGCGGCGCCGGCGACGTTTGTGCCGCGCCGGGCGCGTCGGTCAGAACAGTCGTAGTCACGAGAGAATGTAGCCCGACCCGCGCACGGTAACGATCAACGGTTTCGAGTCCGGCGGCTCGATTTTCTTGCGCAGGCGTCCCATGTGGACATCGATCAGGTTGGTACCGGGGTCGAAGTGATAGCCCCACACGGCCTCGAACAGCATCGTGCGGGTGATGGTCTGACCGGCGTGCCGCATCATGAATTCGAGCACGCGGTATTCGGTCGGCAGCAGCGAAATCTCGTCGCCGTCGCGATAGACCTTGCGCGACACCAGATTCAGCGTCAGCGGACCAACGCTCAGCGTCGTTTCGGCCTGCGCAGGCGACGCCTGGCTACGGCGCAGCAGGACCTCGATGCGCGCAGCCATTTCCTCGGGGTCGAATGGTTTCGTCAGGTAATCGTCACCGCCCGCGCGCAGGCCGCGAACGCGCTCGTCGACGTCGCCGAGCGCACTCAGCATCAGTACCGGGGTACGAACCCCGATGCTGCGCATCGTCATCAGGATGGTGAGGCCGTCGACTCCGGGCAGCATGCGATCGAGCGTAATGACGTCGTATTCGTCGCTGATCGCGCGCGCCATGCCGTCGCGGCCGTTCGACACCCATTCGACGTCGAAGCCCAGGCATTTCAATTCGCCGACGATTTCTTTCGCACTGATTTCATCGTCTTCGATCGTGAGCACTCGCGGCATCATCGTTTCGCATGCCGCACCACCATCGGCCATCGCGTGCGGCACACGTGTCTGGCTGTTCAAAGGCGTTGATGTTGCCATATTCGGTTCGCACTTGCAGCGCATCGCGCTGATGTCCCGGAAAAGACCGCGCTCGAATCCCGGCGGTCGTACGCAGATTACACATGCGTACATGGCGGTCGCCGATCAGTTTCATGAAAAAAAATTTAAGAAGCGGGCGCGCCGATGCAGCCGGTGCATGCGAGCGATGCCGGATCGGAATGGAAGGCGCTGCGGGGCGGCACGCGAAGCAGCAGGCTGCAGTGCGCTGCGGAGATGGATGGCGAGGCAAGCGCCCCGCTACGCCGGAGCCACCGGCGATCACGAATGTTGCGGGGCACCCTCCGTCTGGCGCGCTGCCTGCGCGGCGTGCGATGCCGCGGCCCGATGCGCGAGCGCCTGTGCCCGATGTTCGCGCTCGACCCGCGCATGCAGCAAGGTCGCATCGGCGATGGCTACCCCCGAGCCCTGAATCTTCGCTTCCGACAGCGCCGACGCCGCCATCAGCGATACCGCCATCAGGATCATTGCCGTGTTTCGTTTCATCATCCGCTCCAGGTGATCGGTCGCCGGGCCCGTGGCCCGAATTCGCACCGGACGCGGCGCGATCGACAGACGCGACGATAAGCCCGCGCGATTAAACAATCGCGAACGCAAACGTGAACGGATTTTTAGATGCGCCCGCAACGACCGGCGGATGCCCGGCCGGTTCGCGCGTGCATGAAACAAGTTTCATCTTTGCTCTGCCGTTCCGATATTCCCGCCCCCTTAGGCTTCGACTCGTGATTCGCGCCACGCACCGGCCGAACCGTCATCCACCGCCCGGACACGTTCGCCCGGACGATCGTCACCAAGGAGCCGTTCATGAAACTCAATCCCCGCGTACTGGCCTGCACGTTGCTGATGGTGTTGGGCACCGCCGCGCACGCCGCACCGAAACTGACGCAGCAGCAATGCTCGGAATATCCGTTCGTCCACACCCAGGGCCCCGTCACGCACGCTCAGCTGGTCAACGAACTGTCGGAGCTGGAAGCGGTCGGCTACAACCCGTCCGCCGGCGACGAAGGCGATTACCCGGACGACATCGACGGCGCGCAGCAGCGTCTGATGGCCGAGTATCAGCAGGATTGCCACGGCGCCGCCGGCAGTTCGATCGCGTCGAACACGCCGTAAGCACGGCCGGATCACTGCATCACCGACTCACGAGCGAGATTTGCCGCACGGGCAGCATTGCCGTGCGGCTCTTTTTGCTGGCGCGCGTGGCGAGCCCGCGCGCGTGCCGGTCAATTCGACGTCGGCTTTGCGATCGAGGGCCGACGTGGCGGCGCCCGACCGGCAACGCTCGATTCCCGCACGAGAACCGTCCGCCGATCGCCTACACTGATTCCATCCGGCCGGCGCCTCCGGCCGTTACCGACCACGGGACCAGCGATGACGGCGAATCACTCCGCACCTCCGAAACTGCCCGGGCAAGTCGTGCTCGTCCTCCAGGGCGGCGGCGCGCTGGGCGCGTACCAGCTCGGCGTCTATGAGGCGCTCGACGCCGCCGGCATCCAGCCCGACTGGATCATCGGCACGTCGATCGGCGCGATCAACGCGGCGCTGATCGCCGGCAATGCACCGGGACACCGCGCGCAACGGATGGCCGAGTTCTGGCGCCGCGTCACCGAACGGCCCGCGCTCAACGTGCCGGGCTTCCCGACGAGCTGGGACAAGATCGGCGCCGAGCTCGGAGTCATCGGCGCGGGCATCCCGGGATTTTTCCGGCCGAACCCGGCCGCGTGGCTCGGGCCGCTCGCGCACGTCGGCGTCGAGCACGCGTCGTACTACGTGGTCGATCCGCTGCGCGCCACGCTCGTCTCGCTCGTCGATTTCGACCGGCTGAACGCCGGCCGGCCGCGCGTGACCGTCGGCGCGGTCGATGCGTGTACCGGCGCGATGCACTATTTCGATTCGCGCGACCGGCCGCTCGGCATCGAGCACGTGATGAGTTCGGGCGCGCTGCCACCCGCGTTTCCGGCCGTGCGGATCGACGGCGCACCTTACTGGGACGGCGGCATCTATTCGAATACGCCGGTCGAGGTCGTGCTGGACGATGCGCCGCGCCGCAGCTCGATCATCTTCTCGGTACAGATGTGGAATCCGGTCGGGCCCGAGCCGAAAAGCATCTGGCAGGTGTCGGAGCGGCAGAAGGACATCCAGTACGCGAGCCGCACCGACAGCCATATCGCGCGGCAACAGCAGATTCACCGGCTGCGGCACGTCATCCAGGAACTGGTCACGCGGCTGCCGGAAGCGGAGCGCGCGTCGGCCGACGTGCAGGCGCTCGCCGCGTGGGGCTGCCAGACGACGATGCGCGTGATCAAGCTCGCGGCGCCGCGGCTCGACGGCGACGACCAGTGGAAGGACATCGATTTCACGCCGGCCGGGATTGCGGCGCGCCGGCAGGCGGGGTTCGAGGCGACGATGCAGACGATCGCCGCGCGGCCGTGGGAAATCCCGATGGATCCGACGGAAGGATTGAGCGTGTGGAGTCCGGAGGAGAACCGGATCGGGGAGCAGCATAGCTGATGCCGATGCGGCGCGCGGTATCGCCGCGCGGATCGCCTGCCACGTAGCATCGAGCTGCACACGCGCACTCGCACTCGCACTCATGCCGCCATGGCACAGCCGCGCCCCGACTCGAACGGCCGAGCCGATCGGCACCGGCGTCGACAGCGACACACGCGCCGAAAGGCCTGATCCGGCTAAAGCAACGGCCGCTCGAGCTTGATGTTGTATCGCTTCACCTTTGCATACAATGCCGGCTTCGAGATTTCGAGCAGGGCCGCGCATCGCGTCACGTTGAATCGGCACGCGGCCAGCGCGTGATGGATTGCGTCGCGCTCGACGTCCTTCAGCGATTGAATCGCCTGATCGCCCCGCGTGCCGGGCGTTCCGTGCATGCCGGGTGTCGGTATCGGATCGGACATGCCGAGCGGGCCTCGCGGCGGCCGCAACAAAGCCGACACGTCGTCGATGATGCCTTCGTCGCTCAGGTTCACGGTGCGCTCGACGAGATTCTCCAGCTCCCGGACATTGCCGGGCCATGCGTAGGCATGCATCTGATCGAGCGCCCGTTTGCTGAACCCGAATATCTTCTTGTTCAGCAGCGTTGCGTACTTGCTCAGGAAAAAGTTCGCGGTCGCCGTGATGTCGGCCTTGCGCGATCGCAACGGCGGAATCGAGATCTCGATGACATTGCAGCGATAGTACAGATCCTCCCGGAACTCCTTCGCCGCTACCATCGCTTCCAGATCGCGGTTGCTCGCACAGATGATCCGCACGTCGATCGGGATACCCTTGGTATCCCCGAGCCGGGTCACTTCGCGTTCCTGGAGTACGCGCAGAAGCTTCGCCTGTACGTCGATCGGAAGCTCCGAAATTTCATCGAGAAAGACGGTGCCCCCGTCGGCGGACTCGAATTTCCCCGGGCGGCCTTCCTTGGTCGCCCCGGTGAAACTGCCCGGCGCGTGCCCGAACAGTTCGCTTTCGATGAGGTCGTGCGGCAGCGCGGCGCAGTTGATCGCAATGAACGGCTGGGCCTGGCGTACGCTCGCGTTGTGGATCGACTGCGCGAAAACCTCCTTGCCGACGCCGCTTTCGCCGCTGAGCAGCAGATTCGCCGAACCGTGCGCCGCCTTGCGGGCGGCACCGATCGCGTCGAGCAGACTGTCGCTCTGCCCGACGATGTTCTCGAACGTATAGCGCGCGTAGTTGCCCGCATACTTGCCGGCGATGCTGCGCACGCGCTTGATCTCGCGAAACGTGTTGACGACGGAAACCACCTGCCCGCAGCTGTTCTTGACGGGAATCGCCGTGTCGATCAGGTGCAGGTGACGGGCGGGCGAATCGATGATGAGTTCGCGATCGACGTAGCCCACGCCCGTCGTGAAGATCGGCGCAATGATCGGCTCGAAGTCGATCAGCGCCTCGAGCGGCCGCCCGATGCTGGCCACCGGATCGATCCCGAGAATCCGTCCCGCGACGGTACTCGCGTGACGCACGATGCCGCCTCGACCGAGCACCATCAGCCCGTCGCCGATGTGGTCGATGATCGCTTTCTGTTCTTCCACCAGCGTCTGGTGCGCGACGAGATCGAAATGACTTTTCAGCAAGACGCCCAGCGTGATGTCGAGCAGCGCGAGCATGTCGTGCAGCGACCGCGCGTCGCGTTCCGCTCGCCGCAACGCGAGCAGGTAGACCCCGGCGGATCCGGCCGGCACGCAGATAGCGGCGCAGTGCAGGCCGCCCGCGGCAGCGAGCGGCACATCGACCGTTGCGCTGCCGCCTTCCCGCAGCGCATCGCGGACGTCGCGCAGCAACCGGTCGAGTTCCAGCGCGCCGACGTCGATGCCGCACTGCGTGGCCAGCGCGCGCGCATCGTCGTCCGCCGCTTCGAACGGAACCGCGTCGTCGCCCAACGTCAGCAGGTACGCGCCGAACCGCTGCGCCGCAACACGTCTTGCATCGCGCCAGCAAGCCGTATCGATCGCTGACCGGAGATCGCTGGATCGGTCGGCAGCGTCCAGACTTCGCTCGTCCATTATCGTTCGCAGCACGGTGGCAGATCCGCCCAGCTTACCAGCGCAAAAACCGTTCATGTTGAACCCCGTTGCCGCCCGTGCGACGAACGCTCGCGCCACTGCCGGCCCCATTGCCGGCCATTGCCGCGATCAACGGCGCGACGCGGCCTTCTTCTCGATGGCGGCGCGATCGACGATCGCGCGTGCATGCGTTCCGCCGCCGACTTGTCCTTTGGGATCGTGCACGACGACATCGAATACGAACAGGCTGCCTTCCCGCCCGCGGAAGCTGGCTGTGGCGCTCACTTGCGCATCGACCGGCGTGGGTGCCGAGTGCGTCAGCTGCGTCGTGACGCCGACCGACAACTGCCCGTCCTCCAGTTCGCCGCGCATGATTTCCGCACATGCCCGCTCCATGAGGCCGAGCATCGCGGGCGTCGACATCACGTCCGGATACGTTTCATCCGAATCGTTGCCGAAGGCGGAAGCCAGGTCCTGCACGGCGACCCGACGCGTCAGGGTCGCCGTCGCTCCGGAATTGATCATGAAATCTCCTTTTTCGGTCAAACCATTGCCGCGATGCCGATGCCGCGCGGCTGAATCGCTACGGCGTCGGGCCGTTCATCCAGGCATCGAAGCCCGGCCCGGCGCGACCACGGCGCCGCCCCGAACCGGGCTTCGACGCCGCGTTCGCTACTGCGCGCCGACCGGCGTCAGGGTGCCGCCCGACAGCTTGTAGACGGTCACCGGCGCATCGACCCAGTCGCCCTGCGCGTCGAACTTCACCGGCCCGAGCATGCTGCCGAACGATCGCTCGCGCATCACCTTCGAATACACCTCGGGCGACGTCGAATTGGCCTTTTGCATCGCATCGGCCACGACGAGCGTCGCCGCATAGAAGCTCGGCGCATAGGTATCCACGTCGGCGCCGAACGCGCTCCTGAACCGGCTCCTGAAACGCTTGCCGTCGGGCAGGCTGTCGAGCGGCGCGCCGCCCTGCGCACAGAACATCCTGTTGTCGAGAACGTTGTTCGACAGTTTGCTGAACTCGGGCGAACAGATGCCGTCGCCGCCGACCAGCACGGCGTTGATGCCGAGATCGACCATCTGGCGGGCAAGCAGCGCCGCCTGCGCGTAATAGCCGCCGTAGAACACGACCTGCGGATTGGTCGCCTTGATGTGCGTGAGGATGCCCTTGAAGTCCGTCGTCTTGTCCGTGCTGTATTCACGCGCGACGACGGTCATGCCGTTCTTTTCCGCGGTTTTCACGAACACGTCCGCCACGCCGCTGCCGTACGCGGTCCGGTCGTCGACCACGGCCGCGCGCTTGAGCTTCAGCACGTTGGCCGAGTAATCGGCCATGCGCCGGCCCATCACGTTGTCGTTCGTCGCGAGACGATAAACGTACGGAAATCCCAGCCGGGTCAGCTCCGGGTTCGACGATGCGCCCGTGATCATCACGACATGCGCATCGTTGTAGATCCGCGCGGCCGGGATGCTCACGCCGGAGTTGTAGTGCCCGATCACGGCCGCCACGCCGCCGTCGACCAGCTTCTGCGCAACGTTCACGCCCACCTTCGGATCGCCCTGATCGTCGACCGACACCAGTTGAAATTTGACCGGCTGTCCGCCGATCACCAGCTTGCGTGCGTTCAGCTCGTTGATGGCCAGCTGCACGCCGCGTTCGTCGTCCTTGCCGCTCTGGGCGGAGCTGCCCGTCAGCGGGCCGGCCGCGCCGATCTTGACGACGGTATCGGCACTCGCACCGGACGGAAATCCGGTCACGCCGGCACCGACGACGGTGACGGCAAACATCAGGATCGTGCGTTTCATTTCAATTCCCCCGAAGTGGCGGACTGCGACCGGGTCAGGACATCGCGAACGGGCGACAGCGTCTTGAACTCGAAATCGGGACGCGGCTGCCAGGGGCCGAGCGTGTCCGCGGCGCGGTTGATCCATGCCACGTGCATGCCGAGCGGCTTCGCGCCATCGATATCCGCCCAGCTGGCGAGCGAACAGTGCAACACGTCGTGCGCGTCCAGCCCGAGGCGATCCAGCGCGAGGCTGAAGATCAGATGCGAAGGCTTGTAGGCCCTGGCCATCTCGGCCGTCGTGACGTGCTCGAAATAGCGCGTCAGCTGGCTTCTGCGCCAGAGGTCGCTATCCATGTTCGTGATCGGCATCAGCGGATATCGCGACCCTGCCCAGTCGAGAAACTCGAGCGCATCCGCGTGCGGCGGCGACGACTCGACGAGGTGCGTGAGCAGCACGTCGGTGAGCGCCTCGACGTCGTGGCCGTCGAGCGCGTTCGGGAACAGCGCGTCGATGCAGCCGGTCAGTGCGTCCTGCGCGACCGCGCGATAGCTGCGGTACGCGCCGCCGCGATAGGTCCGCACGTTGCGCATGTCCCAGTCGAGGTACACGTCGAATACCGGACGCGAAGAAGCGACGCCGAGGATACGCATGACTTCGGCAATCCCCGCCATGCCCCCCTTGTCGACATCCACCAGCGTGCCGAAATAGTCGAACGTCAGTGCTTTGATATTCATGGTCATTTCCTCGCGGCAAAGGCCTGGACACGGCGGGCGGCGTCGGGTGTCGCAAACGCCGCCACGGTTGCGGACTGCTCGAGCTCGAGACTGCGGGTCAAATCGGTCGACAACTCCATCGTCAGCAGACGCTTCAGTCTCGATATGGAAAAGACGGAACGTTCGGCGACACGCGCGGCGAGCTCCAGCGCGGTTTCGACAACCTTTCCCGGTTCGACGACGCGATTGACGAGGCCCAGTGCATGCAGTTGCCGGGCCGACTGGCGCTCGCCCAGCAGCCACAGCTCCATGGCGCGCTGATGGCCGACGCTCTGCGGCAGAAGTTGCGTCACGCCCCCGGTGACGAACTGCCCCCACTCCATTTCAGGGAAAAAACACACCAGGTCGTCCGACGCCACGACCAGATCGCAGTTGAGCAGCCACTCGAATCCGCCGCCGACGGCAAACCCGTGCACGGCGCCAATGACCGGTTTGCCGTTGAACATCAGGTCGCGCGTGATCTGCTGGATGCGTTCGACGTGACGGCGGATGCTTGCATCGCTCTCGGTCTGCCTGTCGAACTCCTTCAGATCGTCGCCCGCGCAGAAGGCCCGGCCCGCGCCCGTGAATACGATCGCGTTGCAGCCGTCATCGGCATTGGCCTCCACCAGCGCCCGATGAAGATCGTCCAGCAGGTCGCCGCTGATCGCGTTCAGCCGCTCCGGGCGATTGAGGATCACCGTCGACACGGCCCCCGATTTCTCGATTCTTGCGTAGCTCATCACGCCTCCTTTTCGACCCAGCGGGTTTTTCCTTCGGTGCGCGGGAAATGCTCGAACGGCACCATCGTCACGTCGGCCGTCGAACCGACCCTCGTGCGGATCGCCGCCTCGACCTGCTCCCTGGCCTTCGGCCAGTCGGCGGCCGGCAATCCCTGCGCGGCTTCGACCGTCATCGTGATCCGGTCGTACGGCCCGTCCCCCTTCAACACGATCCGGAAGATTCCCGACGCCCATTGCGGCAGCGATTCGACGGCCACGCGAACGGCGCTCGGGAACACGTTGATGCCGCGCACGTTGAACATGTCGTCGGTGCGGCCGGTGACGCGGAATCGCCACGCCGTGCGGCCGTCCGGCCCGCGATCGACGCCGGTCACGGTGACGACGTCTCGCGTGCGGTAGCGAACGAGCGGCTGGCACTCCTTCTGCAAGTGCGTACAGACGAGTTCGCCGACGGTCCCCGCCTCGATCGGCAGGCGTTGCAACGTGGCGGGATCGACGATTTCGGCAAAGACGACGTCGCTCGCGTGATACAGCAAATCGTTGGTCCAGTCGGTTTGTCCGCCGAGAATGCTCAGCACTTCCGACAGACCGAAGTTGGCGTTGCGGATCCGGAAGCCCCACTTTTCTTCCATCGCGTTGCGCAGATCCAGGTTGTCGAGCCCGGCCTCACCGCCGAACAGGCCCAACGTCAGCTTCAGGTCTCGGGGGCGAAAATCGGTCGATTCACGCAGGATCTGTTCGATGAGCCCCGGATACGAAGGCGTGCACGAAATCGCGTTGATGCCGAGATTGACGATCGAGTCGATCAGCAGACGCGTATTGCCCACGCCGAACGGCACGACCGTCGCGCCGGTCGCCTCGAGAATCGTGTGATCGGTGAAGCCGCCGGTCCACATGCAGTAGTTCAGGCAGTGAACCACGCGATCCGTCGGCCGCAACCCGGCGGCCCACATCGACCGCGCGCCGACCCGGGCGACCCGATACGCATCGGCCGCGCTGTTCGCAAGAATCAACGGGCGTCCGGTCGTCCCGGAGGTGCGATGAAGGCGGGACACGCCCGCCTCGCCGCAAGCCACGTAGTCGCCGAATGGAGAGGCCGCCTCCTGGCTGACCCGGAGTTCGTCCTTCTCGGTGAAAGGCAGCTCCTGCAGCGAATCCAGCGTCACTTCCCGGTCGATCCAGCGCGACAGCTTCCCGCGATAGAACGTCGACATCGAACGGATGTAGTCCCACTGGGGCGACCATAGCCCGTCTTGATGCCGGCGCACCTGCCCGGGCGGCAGGGTTTCGAATGCCTCGTCGAAAAGCGCGTTGTTTGCGTTGATTGACGACTCCACTTTCATGTTCTCGCTTCCTTTAGCATGACGAATCTATATCGCCGACACGGCCGCGACGGCTTGCACACTGGAACTCGAGTGCGGAACGCTCCACGATCGAGCGCGCATGACTCGCGCTCGCCACCGGACCGGCCGCATCGGTCGCCACGACATCGAACCAGTACCGTTCGCCGTCGAACGTCCGGAACGTCGCGGTGACGAAAACCGGGACATCCGATCGCGTCGGCGCCAGATGCGTGAAATGCGTCATGCGGCCGATCGAACACTCATCGTTCCGAATTCGGTCGCACATCGCGTCGACACAGGCGGCTTCCACGAGGCCCATCAATGCGGACATGGACAGCACGTCGGGATCGCATGCCTGCGCGTCGCGGCGACAACGCCCACCTGGCTTCGGCGTCCCCATCGCTTTCGAGACCGTCGCACGTTTCGCTGGCATCGGGCGGACTCCTCCGGTTCATTTACGCTCCAATACCGCAAAGCCCGTGCCAGGCCGAGGCCAAACCGAAAACCCTTGCCCGACGGGCGCATGCGGTCAACACGGCAGAACACCGTATTCGATCTGAACGGAAAGAATATTTACGATCGGAATGAAAACTGTCGGTGACTGGCCAGCAGTCCGGCGCTCCAGAAGCGTTCCGGGAACCATCCGGCCCCGAAATGCGGATCACTATCAACCCCATTGGCATCAGTGCCTTCCGCGAATATCGTCATTTTCCGATATAAGATTCGACCATCGACGATACCTCGTCAGCACCGGCTCCCCCGACCACCCGCCCTTTCCATGCCGACCGAACTCGACATCGACGCGATCCTGAAAGCGCTCTCGAACCCCGTGCGCAGGGAAATCCTCGTCTGGCTGAAAACGCCCGACGCGCATTTCCCGGCACAAACGCTGCCGTTCGACCACGGCGTCTGCGCGGGCCAGATCGACGCGCGCTGCGGGCTGTCGCAGTCGACCGTCTCCGCGCACCTCGCGACGCTGCAGCGCGCGGGGCTCGTGACGTCGACGCGGATCGGCCAGTGGGCGTTTTTCCGGCGCAACGAGGCCGTCATCGACGCATTTCACGACGCGTTGCGCCGCGAACTCTAGCCACCGGCCGAATCGGCCCTACGGGTTTCGGCCGTGTGCCTGCACCGGCTTGCCCGTTTTTCGTGAAGAGGATATCTGCCATGCCTACCCTGTTCGATCCCGTTACCCTCGGCGACCTGAACCTGCCGAACCGCGTCGTGATGGCGCCGCTCACCCGTGCCCGCGCAAGCGCCGGGCGCGTACCGAACGACCTGATGGCCCGCTATTACGCCGAGCGCGCGTCGGCCGGCCTCATCATCAGCGAAGCGACGTCGGTCACGCCGCAGGGCGTCGGCTACGCGGACACGCCGGGCATCTGGTCCGACGAGCAGGTCGAGGGCTGGAAGCGCGTGACGCAAGCCGTGCACGCGGCCGGCGGCCGCATCGTGCTGCAGCTCTGGCACGTCGGCCGGATTTCCGACCCCGTCTTCCTGAACGGCGACCTGCCGGTCGCGCCGAGCGCGATCGCCGCGGGCGGCCATGTGAGCCTCGTGCGTCCGCAGCGTCCGTTCGTGACGCCGCGCGCGCTCGAGCTCGATGAAATCCCGGGCATCGTCGCCGCATATCGCAAGGGCGCGGAGAACGCGAAAAAGGCCGGCTTCGACGGCGTCGAGATCCACGGCGCGAACGGCTATCTGCTCGACCAGTTCCTGCAGGACAGCACCAACCATCGCACCGACGCGTACGGCGGCCCGATCGAGAATCGCGCGCGCCTGCTGCTCGAAGTGGTCGACGCGGCGATCGACGTATGGGGCGCGGGCCGTGTCGGCGTGCACCTCGCACCGCGCGGCGACGCGCACACGATGGGCGATTCCGATCCGGCCGCGACGTTCGGCTATGTCGCGCGCGAACTCGGCCGCCGCAAGATCGCGTTCATTTTCACGCGCGAAGCGTATTCGGGCGACCATCTGAGCCCGCGTCTGAAGGAAGCGTTCGGCGGCCCGCTGATCGCGAACGAGCAGTTCACGCTGGAATCCGCACAGGAAACGCTCGCGAGCGGCCATGCCGACGCGATCGCATGGGGTAAGCTGTTCATCGCGAACCCCGACCTGCCGCGCCGCCTCGAACTCGACGCACCGCTGAACAAGCCGGTGCCGGAGACGTTCTACGCGGAAGGCGAAACGGGCTACACCGACTACCCGGCGCTCAGCGACGCGGCCTGACGGCGGGCAACCCGTTCATGCGCGCACGTCCGCGCGCATGAACACGCGCTGCGTCTCGTCGAGCCCGCGGGCAACGTGGTGCGCGCGGATCGCGCGCAACGCGTCGTCGAGCGAAGCGTCGTCGACGATGCGAAAGCCGAGGCGCGCGTAGTACGGCGCATTCCAGGGCGCATCGCGAAACGTCGACAGCAGGATCTGCGCGATGCCGTCCTGCGCCGCGCGCGCGACGATCTGTTCGATCAGGCGCGCGCCGATCCGCTGCCCGGCATGCGACGGCGCGACATCCAACTCCTCGAGATAGAGCCGCCGCGCATCGAGCAGGCGGTAGAACGCGAAGCCGACGCACACGCCTGCTTCATCGGTCGCGACATACGCGCGGCCGCCGTCGATGCGCGCGAGCACGTCGGCCGCATCGGTCGGCTCGCCGTCTGCGATGTCGGCCATGCCGATGTTGCGAAAGCGCTGTGCGGCGGCGACTTCCACTGCGGCCATGGCGGCCGCGTCTTCGCGCGTGGCGCGGCGAATCCGGATCGATACTGTCATCACGACGAGGTAGGCAGGCGGGAACGGCCGTCACTATAATCGAAACTTCATATCTTTCGAACGCCGCTTTTCACGAGGTTCGCCATGACGCTGTCCACGCTCGCCGTGTTCGCCATCGCCCTGCTCGTCACCGCCGGCACGCCCGGCCCCAGCGTCGCCGCACTCGTCGCGCGCGTGCTGACGAACGGCGTGCGAGACGTGCTGCCGTTCCTCGCCGCGATGTGGATCGGCGAAGCGCTGTGGCTCACGCTGGCGGTGGCCGGACTGTCCGCGTTTGCGCGCACGTTCGAGACGGGCCTGCTCGTGCTGAAACTGCTCGGCGTCGCGTACCTGCTGTTCCTCGCGTGGAAGATGTGGACCGCGCCGACCGGCACGCAGGCCGACGACCTGCCGCGCGGCCAGTCGCCGTGGCACATGTTCGTCGCGGGCACCTTGGTCACGCTCGGCAATCCGAAGATTGTTCTCTTCTACCTCGCGCTCCTGCCGACCATCATCGACCTGTCACACGTCAGCACGGCCGGCTGGGCCGAGCTCGTCGCGACGATGCTGGCCGTGCTGATCACGGCCGACTGCGCGTGGGCGTTCGTCGCGACGCGCGTGCGCAAGTTCATCCTCACGCGGCGCGCGATCAAGATTGCGAACCGAACCAGTGCCGCCGCCATGGCAGGCGCAGCTGTCGCCATCGCCACGCGGTAACGACGCCCCATGGCAAAGATGCCCGGTCAGCGGCACGTATGCCATGGAAACCGTCGAGCGCGCACTGATGCGCTATTGCGCAGATCAGTTCAACTGACAGCATGACCAGACACGGCGCCGCAAGGCGCCGTTTTCATTGCGCGGTTCCGATCAGCCCATCAGCCGGAACATGCAGCCCCTCGTGCAGCTTGCGGATCATGGCAAGGCTCAATGCCCGACGCCCGGCGAGCACCTCGTACACGCGGTTACTGTTTCCGATGTAGGGCTGCATGTCGGGGACCGACAGGCCGGCCCACTCCATCCGAAACTTAATCGCATCGATCGGATTAGGCGCGGCCACCGGAAAGTGCCCGGCCTCGTAGCGCTCGACCAGAATCGCCAGAATCTCCAACTCGTCGCCCTCCGGCGAGCCAGGTGCGGGGTCCGCATCGACGAGTGCGGACACCGCCTTCAGGGCAGCCTCGCAATCGGCTTCAGTTCGAATCGGGTGAATGTCCATATCGTTACTCCATTTCCACGGTTGCCGCGTCGACTTTGTCGTATTCCGCGTGCGTGCCGGCAAACTTCACGGACACCACGCCAATCTGATAAGCCACCGCAACGATCAACCGGAAGTCGTTGCCCTTGAAGTTGAACACCACACCGTACCGGCCAACGAAACTGGCGCTTGCGTACTGGTCCTTGATGTTCTGCAGGGTCTTCCAGATCGCCTTCGCAGCTTCCGAATGCCACGCCAGCAGCGCTTGCTCGTCCTGCGCGTGGCGGGCGATGAAATTCAGCAGGGTTCTTTTGGCAACGATTCGCATAAACATAACCGTAGTCCCGAATTGGGACCAACCCGATACATCGGCCGCGCTGGTCGGCACGATGCTCGCCGTTCTGATCCTCGCCGACCGCTTCCGGTCGCTGCTCGCGGTGCGCGCGCGGGCTTTTCTGACGTCGGCGCGTGCGATGCGGATCGCGAACCGTCTAACACCCCACTATCCTGCGCCCGCCACCGGGCACAGACCGGTGCCCGTTACACCCCACCAACGCCCGCACCAGCGCCCAGTCATCGTCATCGCAGAAATCGAGCAGCATCGCGCCGCACGGCCCGGGCTGCTCGCGCAACCGTTCGGCGAGCCGCGCGTGTATCCCCACCACCCTGCCGTCGCCGTGCGCAACCACTGACGGATTCGCGCCCATCCCCGTGCCGCTGGAGAAATTGATCGCCCAGCGGCCGCTTTGCGGCGACGGCATCGCGCTCAGCAGCGCATCGATCACCCGCCACTTGTACGCAATTGACCCGGCCACCGGCACCCGGTATTCATCCTGGATCACGAACGCCGCGTCGGGATGATCGATCGAAAACGTCGCGTTATCGGGCCAGGCGGTCAAATCGATACCGAGCGGCCGGCTGCTGCGAAACCGCCGAAACAACACCACCGCGCCGCGCACGTCGCCGAGCGCCGGCAGCGCGCCGCCCGCATGCCAGCGCAGCCGCGGATACCGCCCGCAATGCGCATCGAACGTCGCATCGAAGCTGCGCGTGCACATGTGCGCGGGCCACTCGTCCTTCACCGACATCACGATGCATTCGCGCGGATGCGCATCGAGAAAGCGCGTACAGTCTGCAAGCACGTCGTCGAACGTCATCCCGAGCGGGACCCCGCCGTGATGGATGTCGAACCTATCGCGCCGGTGCCGGCAGCGGATATCGAGCAGCCGCACGCCATGCTCGAGCTGCGCGGCGAGCGGCGCACGCTGGGTGCGCACGAGCGTATCGTCGACGGTATACGCACAGGTGTCATGGCTGCCCGGTAGGGTCAGCGTATGCAGCGGCCGCGTGTCGTCGAGCGCCGACATCCAGTCGGCCAGCGGCGTGTGTGCTTCGTGTCGCGAAGGAATCATGAGTCGATGACGGACAAGGAAAGAAAAACGTGGGTGACCGCGTCGGATGTCGCGGCGCGGGCCGGCGTGTCGCGCTCCGCGGTGTCGCGCGCATTCTCGCCGACGGCGAGCATCGCACCTGAAACGCGCGAACGCGTGATGGTGGCCGCGCGTGCGCTGGGCTATCAGGTCAACCTGATCGCGCGCGACATGATCACGCAGCGCAGCAGCATGATCGGCGTCGTGACGGCAGGCTTCGAGAATCCGTTCCGCGCGCGGCTGCTGTCGGACCTGATGGCCGCGCTCGGGCAGCGCGCGTTCACGCCGCTCGTGACCAATGCGGAAGATCCGCGCCAGGTCCGGCAATCGCTCGAACGGCTGCTGAGCTACCGGATCGCGGGGCTCGTGATGACGTCCGCGTCGCCGCCGCTGTCGGTCGCGCGGCAGTATCTGGAACACCGGATTCCCGTCGTGATGATCAACCGCGCGGCGAACCTGCCGGGCGCGGATGTCGTGGTCAGCGACAACGCGGCCGCCGCGGCCCACGCCGCGCAGCGGCTCGTGCGGGCGGGCGCGCGCCGGCTCGCGTTCGTCGGGCCGCGCACGGCGAGCTACAGCGCACGCTCGCGCGCGCAAGCGTTCGCGCAAGTGCTGAAGCAAGGCGACGCATTCGATGCGACGCTCGTGCGCGTGCTGGACACGCAATCCGACACCCATGCATGCGGGCTTGCCGCCGCACGGCAACTGTTCGCGTCCGGCGAGCGCCCGGACGGCGTGTTCTGCTCGTCCGACCTGCTCGCGCTCGGCGTGATCGACGCCGCGCGCAACGCCTTCGGCTTGCGCGTGCCCGACGACCTGCGCGTGATCGGCTTCGACGACATTCCCGCCGCCGAATACGACGCGTACCGGCTCACGACGCTGCGCCAGGACACGCAGGGCCTCGCGCACGCGGCCGTCGACATGCTCGCCGAGCGGATCCAGACTTTCGACGGCGCGTCGCGCACGCGCGTGGTGCCGGTTACGCAGGTGGTGCGGCATAGCTGCGCATGACGCGCCGCGTCACTTCAGTCCGCCTGCGAACCCGCGCAACAGGTAGCGCTGCACGTAGCCGGCCACCGCGAGCGTCGGCAGCGATGCCAGCAGCCCCGCGCTCATCAGGTCGCCCCAGTCGATGCCGTTCTCCGTCACGTAGCCGGCAATCGCGAGCGGCAGCGTGAAGCGGCTCGGCGTCGACACGAACAGCAGCGCGATCAGGAACTCGTTCCATGCGGCGATGAACACGAAGATCGCGGTTGCGATCAGCCCCGGCGCGCACAGCGGCAGCACGATCTGCACGAGCCGCCGAGCGAGCCCCGCGCCGTCGATGCACGCGGCCTCCTCGTATTCGACCGGCACGTCGCGCACGAACGCAAGCAACATCCAGATCGCCATCGGCAACGCGTAGATCTGATAGGCGAGCATCAGGCCGAACGTCGAATCGAGCAGATGCAGCCGCTTCGCGAGCGCGAACAGCGGCACCGCGATCGTGATCGGCGGCATCAACTTCAATGCCAGCACGAGCATCAGGAACACCAGGTCGAGCCGTGCCGGAAAGCGCAGCCGCACGAGCGCATACGCGGCCGGAAACGCGAGCGCCAGCGCCAGCAGCGTCGTGCCGAACCCGACCAGCAGCGAATTGGCGAGCGGCGCGCCGATGCCGTTCGACCACACCGACGCGAAATGCTCGAATGTCGGCGCGGCCGGCCAGAGCCGCAGCGGATGATCGAGGCGTTCGAGCGTCGGCATGAAGGCCGCGCCGGCCATCCACAGGCACGGCAGCAGCAACAGCGCAAGCGCGACGAAGCGCAGCGCCCACGGCGCCGTGCGACCGAATGCGGCACCCGTCATGCGCGCCGCTTGCGAACCGTCTGCCATACGTATCCCGAGACCAGCAGCGCGGACGCCGCGAGCATCAGCACCGACGCGGCACTCGCCGGCCCGACGTTGAAGAAGCGGAAGCCCGTGTCGTAGATGTAGGTCGACAGGGTCTGCGTCGCGTTGCCGGGGCCGCCGCCCGTCAGCGCATAGACCTTGTCGAACAGCTTGAAGGTGTCGATCGAGCGCAGCAGCATCGCAAGGCCGATCTGGGGCGCCGCGAGCGGCAGCGTGATGTCGCGCAGGCACTGCCACTCGCTCGCGCCGTCGGTGCGCGCGGCTTCGTACAGCTCCTGCGGGATCGACTGCAACCCGGCGAGCACGATCAGGAACGCCATCGGCGTCCACTGCCACACGTCGACGAGCGCGAGCGACCACAGCGCGAGATGCGGATCGGACAGCCAGCGCACGCCTTCGATGCCGAAGGTCGCCAGCAGCGCGTTCAGGAAGCCGTCGAAGTTCAGCCAGTTGCGCCAGATCGCCGAGCACACGAGCGTGGACAGCATCATCGGCAGTATCGCGAGCGGCAGCGCGATGCGCCGCCCCGGGAACGCGCGCACGAACAGCAGCGCGAGGCCGAAGCCGAGCGCGACCTCGACGAGCGACGCGACGATCGTGAAGCGCAGCGTGTTGCCGAAGCCGGCCGTGAACGCGTCGTCGCCGAGCACCGCGCGATAGTTCGCGAGCCCGGCAAACGCACGATGACCGGCCGCATAGTCGACCTGGCAGAACGAATCGATCAGCACCTGCGCGACCGGATACAGCGCGAGCGCGGCCAGCACCAGCAGCGCGGGGCCGAGCAACGCGACGAACGGCAGGCTGCGGCCGAGCGATTTCATGCGCGGATTCCGGACGATGCGTGACGGCGAGCCGTCACTTGCCGGCCGTGGCCATCGCCTGCGCGATCTTCTGCTGCGCCTGACGCAGCGCGGCGTCGGGTGCGGCCTGCCCGGTCAGCGCGAGCTGCAGCTGGTCGCCGAGAATGCTTTCGATCTGCTGCCAGTCCTTCACGCGCGGCCGCGCACGGCCGGCCTCGAGCGCCTTCAGTTGATCGGGATACCAGCGATACAGGCGGACCAGCGCAGGATCGGCAAACACGCTGCGGCGCGTCGGCGGAATGCCGATGGCGGCCAGGCGCGTTTGCGTATCGCGCGCGGTCAGGTACGCGAGGAAGTCCTGCGCGAGCTTCGCGTGCGGCGCGTCCTTCGGGATGCCCATCTGCCAGATGCCGAGCATCGGCGCCGGGCCGGCGGTCTGCCCGGGCGGCGGCTGCAGCGCGATCTGCCCGACCACGCGCGACTGCTTCGGATCGTCGAGCGCAGGAATCCACGCAGGCCACACCTCGATCGATTGCGCGGCCGTGCCGCGCTGCAGCGCATCGCGCACTTCGGCCGCGCCGTACACGTCGACGTCCTTCGGCGCGAACGCCTTCAGCGCCAGGAAAGTCTTCAGCGCGGCCTGCGACTCGCGCGAGTCGATCGTCACATTGCCGGCATGGTCGAACACGTCGCCGCCGTATGCCCACAGGATCGGCAGGAAGCCGGTCACGATCGGGTTGCCCTTCGTGCCGCGGAACACCACGCCCGACATGCCCTTGTCCGCCCCGCCGACGGTCTGCGCGATCTTCAGCACGTCGTCCCAGTTGCGCGGCGGCTGCAGCTTGTATTTCGCGAGCAGGTCCTTGCGGTACGCGAACATCTCGACGTTGCCGACGATCGGCAGCGCGTACAGCGCGCCCGCCGCGTTGCGGCCGAGCGCGACCGTGGACGGCACGAGATCGGCGTCCGCCAGCGACGCCGGCAGCGGCTTCAGCCAGCCGTTGCCGATGAATTCGGGCGCCCACGTGTCGTCCATCATCACGAGGTCGTAGGCGCCGGTGCCTTCGCGCATCGACAGCTTCAGCTTCTGGTACAGGTTCGCGTTCGGCAGCTTGAGCAGCTCGATGTCGGTGCCAGGGTGCAGCTTGTTGAAACCGGCAACGGCGTCGGCAAGCCCCTTGCCGTAGATGTCGTCGCGGCCAGCGATGACGAGATCCGCCGCGAAGGCGTGCGAGGCGGCGAAGGACAGCGCAACGGCGGCGGACAGCGCGCGCAGGCGGCTCAGCAGGGTCATGAGGTCTCTCTCGATCGACGTATGTAGCGGGACGGCCATGCGTTGCACACGTGTGCAACGCCGGCGACACTTCGGGTCGCCTGAAGCGTCGCCATTGTTCACGTAGACCGTGAAGGTATTGTGGCAAGCGACAAGCCGGATGCCACAAGGCACGCGTCCCTTGCGCCCGGTACCGCACCGGGCGCAACGATCCGGTTCCTGATGAAAATGGCGGAAAGACCGTCCCCAATCCTTCGCGCCATTGCTTGCCATATTCAGTTTCTATCCATCAGCCCGTTCAGTTAAGCATACGGACGATTTTTTTCAAGCATGGCTTTCCATCAATTGACCGGGGCCGGCCCTTGCGCATGGGGCGCCGACGGCGACCCGCGACCGGCGTGCCGCCGCCCCGCCGTTCCCGGTCAGAAATTCACACGAATGCCGGCCATCACCGCGAGCTGCCGGCTCGAATTGCTGTTCGCAAGCACCGGAATCTGCGCGTAGTTCGCCGCGTTGCCGTCCGCATCGGTGCCGAGCCCCGTGCCGCTCGCGATCTGGCCGATCGCGACCGCATACAGCGCGGTGCGCTTCGACAGGCTGTAGTTCGTGCCGATGTTCACCTGGTGGAAACGCGTCGTACCGCGTCCGTCGGTGTGCGCGGCGTTGAAGATGTACGCGACGCCGCCCTGCAGCGCCGGCGTGAACATGTACGTGACGTTCAGCTCGCCGATGTCGAACGTGAATGCCTGCGTGCGCGGCTGCGCGTCGGTCGAGAAGTAGCGGCTGTCGCCGAGACGCGTGTGCGTATAGGTCAGCGCGACCGTCGCCGCGCCGAGCGTCACCGAGCCGCCCGCGCCGAACGCGCGCATCGAGCCGGCGTCCTGCAGCAGGCAGTACATCGCGCCGGGGTTGCTGCACGCGAAGTCGCCGATATAGCCGCTCGCGCCGCCGAGCGCCGCGTCGAGCGGCTGGTGCAGGTCGAGATAGCCGACCGAGAACGCGACCGGCGCGCGGTTGTAGGTCGCCGCGACCGAATAGCCGCGCTTCGCGGAAAAGTCGCCCGCCTGCCCGCCGAAGCTGAACGTGCCGCCGACCGTCAGGCCGTTGAAGTCGGCGCTGGTGAACTTCACCGCGTTGTTGAAATTGAAGGCGGCGTTCAGGTTGTCGACATCGCCGAGATGCGAGCCGTACGGCGTCGCCCAGTTGTTGCTCGACGCATATGCGCCGAGCATGTCGGTGTACGAGTCGTATTGCCGGCCGAGGCCGAGCGTGCCGATCGTGTCCTTGCGCAGCCCGACCCACGCCTGCCGGCTGAACGCGGTGCCGCCCTGCAGCGCCTGTCCGTTCGCGGACAGGAACTGCTGCTCGAGCGAGAACACCGCGCTGAGCCCGCCGCCGAGCGGCTCGTCACCCTGGAAGCCGAATCGCGACGGCACGAGGTTGCCGCCGCCCATCTGCCAGGCATGCCCGCCGCTCGTGCTGCCGTCGGCGCGCGTGAACTGCTGGTTCGTCGAATAGATGATGCCGGTGTCCACCGTGCCGTACAGCGTGACGCTGCCGGAGGTCTGTGCGTGTGCGTGCATGCAACCCAGCGTAGCCGCCGCAGCAGCCAGTCGTCGTCCGATCTTCATGTCCCGCCCTCTGTTTTCATCGATTCGCACTGCAAACCGATGGCGTTGTCGATATGGGTGACAGGACTCTATCCAGCGAAAATTCGGGACCTCTATCCCAAATCAGCAAATGGTGAAGCAGACGGGTCGCGACGGCGCTCGACGACGCCGTCGCGAGGTTCGTACGTCACTCGGGCCGCAAGGTTTGCGACGGCAACTCGCCGAACAGGTCGCGATACTCGCGAGCGAAATAGCCGAGATGCGTGAACCCCCAGCTCGCGGCGGCCTCGCCGACGCCGAGCTGCTGCGCGGACGTCGTGCGCAGCAGGCGCCGCACCGCGTTCAGCCGGATGGTGCGCAGATAGCCGACGGGCGTGACGTCGGCGACGCGCTGGAAGCTCGTCTGCAGCGTGCGGCGACTGCAGCGCAGCGCGCGGCACAGCTCGAGCACGGTGACGGGCTCCTCGGGCCGCTCGCGCAGATGCTTCTCGCAGCGGCTGACGATATCGCTGTAGGTGGCATGCGTGATGTCGCGCCGCTCGACGCCGATGCCCTGGTCGAGCGCATCGAGGAACATGCCGAGCATCGCGTCGCGGAACATCTTGCGGGTGGCCGCATAGTCGAGGCAGGCCGGGTTGCGTTGCGCGTCGTCGATCAGCGCCGACAGCCGCGCGCCGAGCGCGACGCCCTGCGCGTCGGACAGCCGTGTGACATGGCGCAGCTTGCGCGCGCCGGCGACGCCGAACTCCGCTTCGCACAGCTCGTCGATCATGTCGGATGCAGCGCTGATCCCGACGAGCCCCATCCCTTCCGGCGTATGGAATTCGAAATCCTCGCCGGCGCGCAGGGCGAGCAGCGCATAGCCATCGACCGGCTGGCCCTGGAACGTGCCGGCGAGCGGCACCGACAGCGGCACCGCGAGCGACGTGCGCCCGTCGGGCGCGACGCCGGTTTGCGCGACGCGGCGATTGGTCGTCTCGCGGAAGAAATGAAAGTCGTCGTACAGCACCTGCGTGACGGTGCCCTTGAACCGGCCCGGCGTCATCTGGCGATAGACCTGATGCCAGCCCGCGATGGCGAGCCCGTGATCGTGCACGTCTTCGTGTGAGCGTGACTGGAACAGCATCGGCATCTCCGGTAAAACCCTGACTCTTCATCGCGCCCGCCGGGTTCTCACGGCACGCAACGTCACAGCTTACCCCCGCAAAATTCCGCGTAGTGCGGTTTCGAATGCAAGACAGGCCGCCGACAGCGCGGCGGCCTGTTCGCCGGTCAGCCGAACGTAGCGGCGAAACGACGGCATCCGGTTCACGACTTCGCTGCCGCCGAACGGCACGATGGAGAGCGTCCAGCGCCCGTCGCGCGCGGTGATCGTGCAGTCGGTCAGGTGCAGCGGGCGCAGCGCGTCGGCGAGCGACGGCCGGGCGACGAGCGCGGCCACCGTCCGCACGAATTCGGGGGCGCATCCCGGCGCGGCTTCGGCCGCGACGCCGGTGCGCCGCAGCCAGCCGGTCTGCAGCACGCGGGCGCTGCCCTCGGCGGCCGGGCCGCGCGCGGCAACCGCGACCGTCACGCTGACCGTATGCATCAGGAACTGCCGGTCGACCCGTTCGCCGACGCTCACGCGCACGCCGTTCGGCAACCGCGCCATCGTATCGCCGGCCGTGCCGTGCGCATCGCGCGCGGCGCCCAGGTCGGCGAGCACGCGGGCGGCGATCGCACCGGGCCGGTGGCCGGGCGGCGGCGTATCGGGCGCCGCGCGCCAGCGGGCGAGCGCGGCCCTCACGATGCGACGTGCTCGTTGCGCAGCACTTCTTCGACCGGCACCGGCTTGAAAGGATGCCGGCGCTGCACGACGATCGTCCAGAACAGCGCATACAGCGCGGTGAGCCCGAGCATCGCGCCGAACGGCACATAGATGTCGCGCGCGTTCATGCCGGGCGGCGTGATGTACCAGATCGCGAGCACGATGCCGACGCTCGACACGATCTGCGGCAGCGGGAACAGCGGCGAACGGTACGGGCGCGGCAGGTCCGGGCGGCGGATGCGCAGCATCACGACCGACGCGGTGACGAGCAGGTACGCGGTGCCCCACGCGCAGGTCGCGGCGAGCACGAGGTGCAGGATGCTGTCGAGATTGCCGTTGATCAGCCACGCATGGAAGATCGGCACGATCGCCGCCGCGACGATGCCGACCACCGGCGTCTTGAAGCGCGGATGCAGATACCCGAAGCAGCGCGGCAGCGCGCCGTCGATCGCCATCCCGTACAGGATGCGCGGCAGCCCGGCCATCAGCGTGTTGATGGTCGCGGCGCCCGCGCACAGGAACGCGATGCCGAACCAGATGCGGCCGAACGGCCCCAGCACCTGCAGCGCGAACGCCGGGATCGCGCCCGGCGTGTCGAGCAGGTGCGTGAGTCCGTCGGGGCTCACCGGCACGTTCGCGACCTGGCGGCGGATCGCCGCGCCGTACAGGAACATGCAGATCGCGACGCCGACGAGGCCGATCGCCATCGCGCGCGGAATCGTGCGGCCCGGCGCCTTCATCTCCGGCGCGAGCGGCGTGACGAACTCGCAGCCGACGAACATGAACATCGCCATCCCGACCAGCGACAGCACGGCCGGGATCGACGTGCCGACCGTCGAGCCGCCGAACCAGCCGTCGAGATGCACGGCCGGCGCGGCCGCGAGCCCGAGGATCCCGAAGATCATCAACGACAGCCACATGCCGGCCGTCAGCACGATCTCGAGCTTGCTGAACACCTTGATGCCGACGATGTTGGTGATCGCGAACGTGACCACGAGGCCGACGCCGACGAGCCACGAGCTGTTGTGCTTCTCGAATGCTGCGTTCAGCGACTCGAAGTTCACGAGCGCCATGATGCCGCTCAGGATCGTCTCCGCCGTGCCGGCGAACACGTGCACGAGGAAATACGCGGAGATCGTGCCGGTGATCGCCCAGAAGCGGCCGAGCCCGCACGACAGGTAATCGTAAACCGAGCCTGCCGTCGGCAGCATCGCGGCGGCTTCGGAGAAGGTGGTCGCCTGCGCCTGCATCATCACGAACGCGATGATCATCGCGACCGCGAACGCCCAGCCGCCCATCCCGAAACCCGACGTCGCGGTGAGGATCACCGGGCTCGCCATGATGAGGCCGACGGCGCTCGCCAGCGCGGTCGGAAAGCCGACCGCGCCCGCCGTCAGCACCGTGCCGCCGCCCGCTTCCACCGGCGCGCCTGCGGGTGTATCGCCCGCGGCGCCAGTCACTCCAGACCATCCCGACATCTTTGTCTCCTTCCCTTATCGAGCGGCGGCGGCGCTTCTGCGCCCGCGCCGGTTCGTTGCTTCGCGGTCGGCCCGGGCCGGCGCTTCAGCGCTTCGGCACCCGGGCCCCTGTCCATTCAAACTCGATCCGATGTCGAAAAAATACGCAGGCAAAATAATCCGGTCATAGCCCAAATCGGCAAACCGGCGGCGGCAGCCTGGCCGCCCGCCGCCGGTTAGTCGTCACGCGAGCGTGCCGTCAGGCGCTCACGCGAACGGCACGGCCTCGAAGCCCGCCGCGAGCGCGTCGACGATCCGGTCGAGCTGCTCGCGCTGGATCACGAGCGGCGGCGACAGGATGATCTTCGTGCCGACCGGACGCACCAGCACGCCATGCTCGCGCGCCACTTCCGCAACGGCGTTCGCATAGCCGGACAGCGGATCGATCGGCTCGCGCGTCGTCTTGTTCGCGACGAGATCGAGCGCGAGCATCAGCCCCTTGCCGCGCACCTCGCCGACCGCCGCGAAACGCTCCGGGAACGACTGCAGCGCTTCGAGCAGATACGCGCCCTGCTTCGCCGCATTCGCGGGCAGGTCTTCCTTCACGACGATGTCGAGGCTCGCGATCGCGGCCGCGCAGGCGACCGGGTGCCCCGCGTACGTGTAGCCGTGCATGATCGCGCCGCCGAAATCCGCGTTCGCGGCAAACGCCTCCTCGATGCGCGCATTCACGGCCGTCGCGCCGAGCGGCACGTAGCCGGACGAGATGCCCTTCGCGAGACACATGATGTCCGGGCGCACCCCCCAGCCGCGGCTGCCGAACAGGCTGCCGCTGCGGCCGAAACCGGTCACGACCTCGTCGGCGATCAGCAGCACGCCGTAGCGGTCGCACACCTCGCGCACGAGCGGCCAGTAGTTGGCCGGCGGCACGATCACGCCGCCCGCGCCCTGCACCGGTTCCGCGATGAACGCGGCGACCGTGTCGGGGCTCTGGAACTGGATCTCGCGCTCGAGCATTTCCGCGCAGATGCGGCCGAGCTCCTCCGGATCCTGCGTGAACGGATTGCGGTACAGCCACGGCGTCTCGACGTGGAAGCAGCCGGGCAGGTTCGGCTCGTAGTTGCGGCGAAACACCGTGTTGCCGTTCACCGACGCGCCGCCGAAGTGCGTGCCGTGATAGCCCTGCTTCAGCGAGATGAACTTCGTGCGATCGGCCTGGCCGCGCACCTTCCAGTACTGGCGCGCGATCTTCAGCGCGGTCTCGATCGAGTCGGAGCCGCCCGAGCTGTACAGCACGCGGCGCATGCCCTCCGGCTCCATCATGTCGATCAGCTTCGTCGACAGTTCTTCCGCGCGCGGATGCGAGATGCCGTCGAACAGCTGGAAGTACTCAAGCTCGTCGAGCTGGCGCACGATCGCGTCCTTCACTTCCTGGCGGTTGTGCCCGACGTTCACGTTCCACAGGCCCGCGACGCCGTCGACGAGCTGCTTGCCGGTTTCGTCGAACACGTAGCAGCCGTCGCCGCGCACGATGCGGATCGGCTTGCGCTGTTTCATTTCGTTCGGGTGCAGCATCGGGTGCCAGAACTTCGCTTCGTTGTAGCTCATTGCAATCTCCACTTTCGGATCGTTTGAACCCCGATCGCTCCGGGTCGAGGTCTTCGGGTGTCAGGTATTCGGAACGGGCGCCGCGCGTCAGTGCGCGATGCAGACGGATTTGGTTTCGGTGAAGCCTTCGATCGCGTACTGGCCGAACTCGCGGCCGATGCCCGATTGCTTGTAGCCGCCGAACGGCATCGACGGATCGAGCGGGATATGGCAGTTCACCCAGACGGTGCCGGCCTCGATCTGCGGGACGAGATTCATCACGCGCTTCAGGTCGTTGCTCCAGATGCTCGCCGCGAGGCCGTACGGCGACGCGTTAGCGAGACGCACCGCGTCGGCCGCATCGTCGAACGGCACGACGACGATCACCGGGCCGAACACTTCGTCGTGCACGATCGCGCTGTCCGGATGCGGATCGGCGATCACCGCCGGCTTCACGTAGTAGCCGGGCAGGTCGTCGGCCGGCGTGCCGCCCGCGAGGAACGTAAGGCCCGCGCGACGCGCGCCTTCGATGTGCTCGACGACCTTGTCGCGATGGTGCGCGGAGACGAGCGGGTTGATCTGCGCGGTCGTGTCGAGGCCCGCGCCGAGCTTCATCGACTGCGCGACGCCCGCGAGACCGTCCGCGAGCTGCGCGAACTTGCTGCGGTGCACGTAGATGCGCGATGCGGCCGCGCACACCTGCCCCTGGTTGAAGAACGCGCCGGCGGCGACGCCGTCGAGCGCCTGCGCGACGTCGACGTCGTCGAGCATCACGATCGGGTTCTTGCCGCCAAGCTCGAGCGAGAAGCGCGTCATGTTCTGCACGGCCGCCGCGCCGACCAGCTTGCCGGTCGCGGTCGAGCCGGTGAACGAGATCTTCGCGATCGACGGGTGGCCCGACAACGCGGCGCCGCAGGTGCGGCCGCCGGTGACGACGTTGAACACGCCGGGCGGCACGCCGGCTTCGCGGGCCAGTTCGGCCAGGCGCAGCGCGGTGAGCGGCGTTTCCGGCGACGGCTTCAGCACGATCGTGCAGCCGGCCGCGAGCGCGGGAATCAGCTTCCACACCGCGATCATCAGCGGGAAATTCCACGGCACGATCGCGGCCACCACGCCGACCGGCTCCTTGCGCGTATAGGCCGTATAGCGCGCGCCGGGCGGGAACGGGATCGACACGTCGAGCGTCTGGCCGGTGATCTTGGTCGCCCAGCCGGCCATGTAGCGCACGTATTCGACGCTCGCGCCGACTTCGACCGCGCGCGACACGTGGATCGACTTGCCCTGGTTCAGCGTTTCGAGCTGTGCGAGCGTTTCGGCGTCGGCTTCGATCAGGTCGGCGAGCTTCAGGAGGATGCGCTCGCGGTCGGCCGGGCGCAGCCCGCGCCATACGCGCGAGTCGAATGCGTGCTTCGCGCTGGCGACCGCGCGATCGACGTCCTGCGCGTCGGCATCGGCGACCGTCGCGAGTCGTTCGCCCGTCGCCGGGTCGTACACGTCGAGCCGGGCCGGCGAGTGCGCGGGCTGCATTTGACCGTCGATGAAAAGGCCGAAGTCGCGCGCGACGAAAGTGCGCACGGTGTCGCTGACAGCGACGAAGTTCGTGTTGCTCATGGGCGTCTCGATAGTTGTCGTGGCTGGCCGCATGCGCTCGGGCAGGCGGGCTTCAGGCCAATGTATCGACGAGGAAGTGCGCCGGGTGAGCGCAAATTGGCAGCGCGTGGAGATCGAAATGCGGGTGATGCCGGAACGTGTAACGGCGACGTGCGAACGCCGCCCTATCGTCAGACCAATGGCGCGGCGTGAACGCGAATACGGAAAAAATTACAGGAACAACGCGCCGACCAGCTCCGTGCGGTTGGACACGCCGAGCTTCCGGTACATGCGCATCAGGTGCGTCTTGACGGTCGGCTGCCCGAGCGCGAGGTCGCGTGCGATCTCCTTGTTCGAGCGGCCGTCGCGCACGAGCCGCGCGATCTGCTCCTCGCGGTAGGTCAGCCGCTCCTCGCAGCCGATCCGGTGAATCCCGCGACGCGCGCGCAACAGCGGGCCCAGCGCGGCTTCGGCCACCGGCTGCAGCCGCGCCAGCGCGTCGATCTCGCCCGGCGCAAACCGTCCGGCCATGCCGTCGCCGCGAGCATCGCCGCTCCCGAAGCGCAGCAGCGAAAACGCGCCGACGGTCCGCCGGGCTTCGTCGCGCAACCAGATTTCGACGACGTCGGCCACATCGTGCCGCCGCAGGAAACGGGTCCAGTACGCGGACGCATCGCGTCTTTCGTCAGGCAATTGGGACGCGAGCGTCACGACCGCGCGTTCGCCTGCCGCGCAGCGCGACGGATGCAGCGGATCGAGCATCCGGTAGCGCGCGATGTAGGTGCGATGCATCGGCTCCGGCATGCCGAACAGCTCGAAATCGGCCGGTTCGCCGCTCTGGTCGAGCCGATAGAACACGATCGCGGACGGGCTCGCGAATGCGTCGAACGCATCCACGCACGCGCGCAGCGCGCGCTGCCAGTCGGCGGCTTCGTGGTCGGCGGAAACGGATGAGGTCGGCATGATGGGGGCGGCCGGCGGCCGAACGCGTCGAAGTTCGGGCCAGCCTACCGGCGCCGAAATGCGCCGGTGAGCACAAATCGGCAATTCGGCTTCGGGCGGCGCAGGGAAGACCGCCCGCCGTGTCGCGACGCGAGCATCTGCGACGGAAACCGCGCATGGGGCGTTGCGCCTTCGGCGATGAACGCCGAACGGGGCGCGCAACATCGTGCGCGTCGATCGCACCGGGTTGGAACGATCAGGCCAACCTCAACCGAAACGCGCGTACCGGCTTGGGACACCGGCGCAGCGCCACATCAATGCGCGTTCGCGGCGAACGTATCGCAGGCGCTCACCTCGCCCGACTCCATCCCGCGCCGCAGCCAGTACACGCGCTGCTCGCTGGTGCCGTGCGTGAAGCTCTCCGGCACGACGTAGCCCTGCCCTTGCTGCTGCAGCCGATCGTCGCCGATCGCGGCAGCCGCCTTCAGCCCCTGTTCGAAATCGCCCGGCTCCATGAGCCGCTGGTTCGCACGCTGCGCATTGTTCGCCCACACGCCGGCGAAACAGTCGGCCTGCAGTTCCATCCGCACCGACAGTGCGTTCGAGCGTGCCTCGCTCGAGCGCCGGCGCGCGGCGTCGACCTTGTCGGAAATGCCGAGCAGGTTCTGCACATGGTGGCCGACTTCATGCGCGATCACGTAGGCTTGCGCGAAATCGCCGCCCGCACCGAACCGCTTGCGCAGCTCGTCGTAGAAGCCGAGATCGATATACACCTTGCGGTCGGCCGGGCAGTAGAACGGCCCCATCGCGGTCTGGCCGGTGCCGCACGCGGTCGGCGTCGAGTTCGTGAACATCACGAGCTTCGGCGGCTCGTATTGCGCGTGCAACTGGGTATTGAAGACGCTCGTCCACGTGCGCTCGATATTACCGAGCACCTTGCGCGTGAACACCGCACCTGGATCGTTCGCCGGCGCGCCCTGACGCTGCGCTGGCGCGGGCTGCGCCTGCTGCTGCGCACCTTGCAGCGCCGATGCGCCCTCCAGAATCACGCGCGGGTCGATCCCGAGAAAATACGAGGCGGCAAACGCGACCACGATCGTACCGATGCCGATCGTCGCGCCGCGCCCGCCGACGAAACCGCCGCCGCGGCGATCCTCCACGTTCACGCTCTCTCTTTCGTCGTCCAGCCTCATTGCCGGCCCCTCCCTTTCTTGTCGTTGCGCTGACGGGACAGCCCCCGCCAGGCGATTGATTCTTCCGGTCCGCCGACCCGCGCTCGCACGGCGTCGCCCGGTCGGCCCCGCGATACCGCGGTATCGCGCGGACCGGTCGACACATGTCGGGCGCAGCCTCCGGATGACACGCAGGCACGCGCACCGCTTTGCCGACGCGGACGTCATATCGTAAAAATTATGAAGCATGGAGCGGGCAATCAGGCCGGCGACATCGTCATTCTTTGCAAAATGACGATTCGTGCGACCCGGGAGGACGGGAAGTCGCCGAAGAACCTGGTTGTCCGCGCGGTCAGCTGCCTGCCGAGACTGACTTCGCGCGACTCCGGCGGACGTCGCTCACCGCATCGAGCAGGCGATACTTGCGGATCTTTTCGTAGAGCGTGCTCTTCGCGATGCCGAGCTGACTTGCCGCCTGCGTCAGATTGCCGGCATGACGCGCAAGCGCGCGCCGGATGGATTCCGCCTCGGCCTTCCGCAACGACTCGTCGGCATCCGGCACAAGCGTGTCGACGGGCCGCGCGGCGTACGCATCGATCGAGGCCGCCATGCCGATCTCGGCGGGCAGCTTGTCGGCCGTGATCACGGGGCCATCCGACAGCAGCAGCGCCCCCTCGATCGCGTTCCGCAGTTCACGCACGTTGCCGGGCCACGCGTAGCGCAACAGCCGCTCGTACGCGTCATCGTCGAACGAGCGCGGGGAAAGGCCATAGGACTCGCACAGGTGTCCGAGCCAATGCGCGATCAGCGCCGGCAGATCCTCGCCGCGCTCGCGCAAGCTCGGAATCGACACGGTCGTGACCGCGATCCGGTAGTACAGATCCATCCGGAACCGGCCGTTCGCGACGGCATCCTTCAGATCCCGGTGCGTCGCCGCGACCAGCCGGAAATTCACCCTGCGCGGCGTGTTCTCGCCGAGGCGGTAGATTTCGCTCTCCTCCAGCACCCGCAGCAGATGCGGCTGGATGTCGAGCGGCATTTCCCCTATCTCGTCGAGAAACAGCGTGCCGCCGTCGGCCGCTTCGATCTTGCCCGCGGCGCCGGACTTGCGCGCGCCGGTAAAGGCCCCTTCCGCGTAGCCGAACAACTCGCTGGCGAGGAGGTCCCTCGACAACCCGCCGCAGTTGAGCGCGACGAACGGGGCGTCGGCGCGATCGCTCGCCTGGTGGATACCCTGCGCGAACAGTTCCTTGCCGACGCCGGTGTCGCCGAGCAACAGCACCGGCACCCTGGACGGCGCGAGCTGGCGCGCACGATTCACGGCCTCCCGCAGCGCGGCGCTGTCGCCGACGATGCGCTCGAACCCGCGCGGCTCGCCGCCGCGCCGCTCCCGTCCGCGCGCGATCGGGACAGCCCCGCGAGGATTCGCGATGCCCGGCGTCACGATCATGTAGCCCAGCACGTCCGCCCCGTCGCGCACGGTTTCGACGTGGCTGCTCGACAGCCATGCCGGCGCACTCGCCGGCAGGCGGCCGTCGTCCGCATAGCGCTCGAGTTCGGGCAACGCGAAGGCCGCATCGCACCGGATGTCGAATCCGAGCCGGCGCAGCACCGCAACGACCTGCGCATTGGCCTTGACGAGCCGGCCGCGTTCGTCGACGACGATCACCGCATCGGCGGACGATGCGCCGAAGCGGGACGCGCAACGATCGAGCAGGCTCAGGCGGCGCGCCATGCCCTCCTTCGCGAGCCGGCTTTCGATCCGGCCCGCGAGCGATACCGCGAGCGCAAGGCTGTACGGGTTGTAGGTCTGCGCGAGCCCCGAAATGTCGATCACGCCCAGGACGTGCCCGTCGCGGGGATCCTGGATGACGGTCGCCGAGCAGGTCCAGCGCTTGATGCCTGCGCAGAAGTGCTCCGCGCCATGGATCTGGACCGGCTCCCGGAGCGCGAGCGCGGTGCCGATCGCATTGGTGCCGCAATTCAGCTCGGTCCACTCGCAGCCGGGAATGAGGCCGACCTCGCGCGCCGGCTCGACGATCCGCATGTCGCCTTCGTGCTGGAGGATCATTCCGCTCGGATCGGCCAGCAGCATCACCGTGCCCGTCTGCGCCAGGAAATCCCGGGTCTGCTGCATCAGCGGCAGACTGGCATCGACGAGGCGGCCGTTCGACCTGCGCCGCTGCACGAGCCCGTCTTCATCGAGCGGCGGCGGCGCGCGATCGACGCCGGGATCGACGTGGCTGACGAGACAGCGCTGCCACGAATCGTCGACCACGCCGCGTACGTCGGGCGAACGCCAGTCGCTGCCGGTCAGCAGATGCTCCCATGCGGCCATGATGCTCGCGTCGTGGTGTGGACTGGGAAACCAGTCCATCGGCGTGCCTCTCTGTTGCATGTCTGTCTCCTGTCGGTTTCGTGACGACACGAACCGCAAGGCCGTCATAGCGGCCTTTTTTGTCGACTTTGCGGGGTGCCTGGCCGCAACCGGCGGCGGGCGTGGCGACTATCGTACTCCGTTACGGCGCCTGGGCGGCCGTCCGGATACGAGCCACTGCAAGCAATGCGCGCGCCAGCTGGTGGTGACCCGCAAGCTGGCGCGCGGTGCGGTGCGCCGCCGGAAACCGGTGACCGAAAAGAAACCGGCCGTTCGAAAATCGAACGGCCGGAAATAGAACGCCTGGCGCGAGCCGGGCCGACGGGGCCGGCGAATGCCGGGCCCCGCGAACGGACTCGCATGTCAGATCATTGCGCACGCTCCGGAACCGGCAGATGCACCCATTCCGCGTAGAACGCATCGATGTCGGGCTCGAAGTCGTGAATGACCGGATACCACGGCGTAGGCGCCTCGACGTCGTGCATCGCTGCGCAGGTCGGACAGTAGTATTCGCGATAGACCTGCCATTGCGTATCCGGCGCCATCAGGCGGGGATAGACCTCGTCCATCGCCTCGTCGGATTCGCGCACGAAGACGTTCGCGTGCAGCTTCCAGTTGTCGCGGTAATCGCAGAACACGTGGCCGCAGTCGCACTGCGTGACCCAGTGCTTGGTCGCCCATTGCTGCACGATGTACAGGTGCGGGCCGAGCGGCAACACGATGCGGTCCTTCCAGCCGAGCTTCTGCTGCAGCGCCTCGACATACATCCGGAAACGCTCGCCGTCCTTCGGCATCGACAGCATGCGCAACGTCGTGTCCCAGTCGAGCTTGCCGTCGACCATGTTCCTGATCTGTTCCTTGGTGTAGGTAGACATTTCCAGTCCTCCATGTGGGTGATGGTGCGTAGGGGAATCCGGGTCACTCCTCGACCAGCACCACCGTATTGACGTCGGGCATCTTCGACAGGTCCATGCGGAATTTCGAACCGTAGGTCGGCACGTCGAGCTCGTCCTCGGTGAGCGTCCACGTGTCCGGCAGTTCCCAGAACGTGCGGAACTGCTGCTCGAATTTCTCCGACAGGCCGAAGCTCGTCGCGAACATATGCTGCACCTGCGTCGACGCGTGCTTGAGCAGGATCCGTTCGCGCTCGCCCTTCATCCATTCGCGGGTCGGTTGCGAGCGTGCGAGACGCGCGTTGCGGATCTCGATGCGCTGCAGCGCGCTCGCCTGCGGGTCGACCGTCCAGATGCCGTTGGCATTCCGTGTCGCGACCGCCCCGTAGACCTTCTGCGCGTATTCGGGCAGCAGCACCGCATTGTTGAGATCGCGTTCGATCGCGTCGATTTCCCGGTCGAGCGGATCGCCGAAGCCGGGGCCGCCGCGCAGGTAGTTCAGGTAGAGATCGTAGTTGCTGTAGCAGTCCTCCGTGGTCATGCACTGCTGGTCGCGCTTGACGATCGCACCGGCGTTCAGGTGGCTTTCGTAGTCCGGCAGGTCCGGATTCGTGTCGCCGCCGAGCGGCAGGCTCTCGCCCCGCGCGATGCGTTCCTCGAGGCCCGTGCGATGCGCTTCGAAGCGATAGCCGGTGGCAGGCGGGTAGCCGCCCATCAGCCCCCAGTCGCTGTTCATGTAGCCGTTGCCCATGAAGAACATCGTCCAGTCCTGCGCCTTCCAGACCATGCGCAGCGTCTCGAATCCGCAGCCGCCGCGGTATTTGCCGTAGCCGCCGGAATTCGACTTCACGTTGCGGCCGAGGTACAGCAGCGGCTCGGCCATCTCCCAGATCTCGATGTCGCCCATGTCGCCTTCGGGGTTCCAGATCGCGGCCGCATGATTCAGGCCGTCCTTGATCGCGCATGCGCCGGTGCCGCACGACGAAGCCTCGAAGCTGTTCACCGCATGGATGTCGCCGTCCTGGTTGATCCCGCCGCCCTGCAGCCAGTTCGACGTGTTCGCGTTCCCCGCGTTGACTTCCTCGAGATAGCCGCGGCTGAAATACGCCTGCGACAGGCCGCGCCACATCGCGCTCCAGCCCGACACCAGGAAGTGCCACGCGTAGGCGTGCCCGGTGCGGCGGTCGTCCGGATTCATCCATGCGCCCTTGGGCAGATGGAATTCGGTGCCGAAATACGCACCGTCGTTGATGCGCTGCGTCGGCACCAGCGTCTGCGTCATCATCACCCAGATGCCGCTCGTGAACGCGACCTGGTGCGCGTTGTACGAGTGCCAGCCCCAACGGCTCGCGCCCTCGAAATCGAGCCGCCACGAGCCGTCCTTGCGGATCTCCATCTCGACCGGCGAATGCATGATCGAGTCGAGCTTCGCGAACGCCGACGACGTCTGCACGTCCGGATGGTTGTACGGCACGTCAACGAACGCGACCTTGCGATACTTGCCGGGCAGCGTCATCGCCTTGATGCGCGTCTGCAGGCCGCGACGCCCTTCCTCGATCACCTCGTAGCTGAATTCCTCGTATGCGTCGAGGCCCTCCTCGGCGATCACTTCCTCGATCAGGTCGCGGATCATGTGGCAGCCGGCGATGCGCGTGCGCTCGTCGAGAATCCAGTACTTCGGCGTGCGAACCGAGCGCTGGCTCTCGTGCAGCCAGTCGCGCAGCGGCGTATCGTTCACGCCCGTCTTGCGGCACGTGATCATGTAGCCGTCGCCGAAGCGCTGCACCTGGCCCGTCGACATCGATCCCGGCGTCACCGCGCCCGTATCGATCACGTGCGTGACGCCGCCGACCCAGCCGACCAGCTTGCCGTGCGCGAAAATCGGCACGATCGTCGCGATGTCGCACGGGTGGACGTTGCCGATTGAGCAGTCGTTGTTGGTGAACATGTCGCCGGGCTGAATGCCCGGGTTGGCTTCCCAGTTGTTCTCGATCATGTACTTGATCGCCGCGCCCATCGTGCCGACGTGGATGATGATCCCGGTCGACGTGAGCACGCAGTCGCCCGCCGCGTTGTAGAGCGTGAAGCACAGCTCGCCTTCCTGCTCGACGATCGGGCTCGCGGCGATCTTCTTGGCCGTTTCGCGCGCATGCACGAGGCCGCCGCGCAGCTTCGAGAACATCTTCTCGTAGCGGATCGGATCGCGCTCGCGCAGCTCGAGCCGCTCGAGCCCGTTGTAATGGCCGGTTCGCTCGGTGCGCTCGAGAATGCCGTCGCGAAACTGCTTGAGCGTCTGGCCGTTCTTCAGCAGATCGGCGAAACCGACTTCCTGGCTGGACATCATGTTCATCGCATGTCTCCTTACTTGACTTCCCTGAGGTGGAAGAGGCGGTGCTTGTCGAGCGTGGTGGCGAAGCCCTCGGGGACGACGAACGTCGTCGCGTCGGATTCGATGATCGCGGGGCCCGCGATCTCGTTGCCCGGCTTGAGCGACTCCATCCGCCAGATCACCGCGTCGTGCCACTGCTTGTTCCGATACAGACGCCGCGTGCCGATGCGCGCGTCCGCCGGCGGCGCCGGCTCGGCGACCGGGTCTTCCGGCAAGACCGGCTTCTGCGTGACGACCATGCCGCGCATGATCGCGCCCGTGACCGAGAAACCCAGCTCCGGCGAGCGCGCGGAACTCGCATACACGCGGCCGTAGGTGTCTTCGAACGCGGTCACGATCTTGTCCCAGTCGTGCGCACCGGACGCGCTCGCGATCGGCGACTCGATTTCGAGGTCGTTGAGCTGGCCCATGTACTGCATCCGGAAGCCCGGCCGCAGGATCACGTCCCGCTCGCTGAAGCCGTTGATGCGAAACTCGTCGATCACCTTGGCCGTCAGTTCGGACCAGGCCTTCTGGATCGTCTGCGCGGCCCCCGCCTTTTCGTCGTCGGATGCGAGTTGCGGCAACGCGAGATCGACGCTCTTGTCGTAGCGATACTCGAAATCCGCGCACGCGCAGCCGAATGCCGAGAAGCCCGCCGCCCACGCCGGCACGACGACGTCCTTGAAGCCCAGCCCTTCGGTGTAGCCATAGGTATGAACCGGCCCCGCGCCGCCGTACGAGAAGCACACGAATTCGGTCGGGCTGTAGCCTTTCGCGCTGACGTTCGAGCGCAGGTATTCGCGCAGCTGCAGGTCGAGCAGTTCGATCACGCCGGCCGCCGCATCCTCCACGGAGAGCCCGAGCGGCTCGGCGATCTGCGCGCGGATGTGCTCGCGGGCGCGATTCACGTCGAGCTTGATCTGGCCGCCGAGGAAGTTGTCGGGATTCAGGTAGCCGAGCACGACGTGGCAATCGGACACGGACACCGTCGTCAGGCCGCTGTCGGGCCAGCACGTGCCGACGCGATAGCCTGCGCTGTCCGGCCCGAGCTTGATGGCGCCGCTGTACGGATCGAGCCGCACGAAGCTGCCGGCGCCCGCGCCGACCGAGTCCATCGTGACGAGCGGCAGCGACAGCACGAGGCGCGCCATGTCCGGGTCGGACGCGATCGCGAATTTGCCCTTGGTGATGAGCGCCATGTCGAACGACGTGCCGCCGATGTCCGAGCACGCGATGTTGTCGTAGCCGAGCGCCTCGCCGAGCAGCTTCGAGCCGATCACGCCGCCGATCGGCCCCGACACGATGGTGCGTGCCAGTTCCTTCGCTTTCCAGCTGATCGTGCCACCGTGCGTCGCCATCACCCGCAGGTCGAATTTCGCGCCGTGCTTGCGAAAGCGGTCGCTCACCTTCCTGAGTGTCTGCCGCGACGGTTCGGCCGCATACGCCTCGAGCACCGTCGTGTTCATCCGGTGGCTTTCCTTGCGCTGCGGGTAGTAGTCGACCGACGCGAAAACCGGGAGATCGACGCCGTGCCCGGCCAGCTCGTCGCGCACGATGTCGCGTGCCTGGCGCTCGCTCGTCGCGTTCTTGTGCGACTGGAGAAAGCAGATGACGATCGCCTTGGCGCCGGCGGCGACCAGCTCCCGCGTGGCCTGCCGCACTTCGCTTTCCCGCAGCGGAATGACGATTTCGCCCTGGACGTCGGTACGCTCGGTGACGCCGCGCGTGCGCGACAACGGCACGAGCGGCTCGTCGTAGCGGTGCGTATTCAGGTGGATGCGCTCTTCGAGCGCGTACCCGAGGTAGCTCTGGATCGCGCGCCCCATCAGGTGCACGTGCTCGAAGCCCTTGTTGACGAGCAGCCCGACGTCGAGCCCCTTGCGTTGCACGACGCGGTTGAGCATCGCCGTGCCGGAATACACGCAGGTGACGAGTTCCGGATAGACGTCGTCGACGTCGCGTTGCCAGTGGGCGAGCGCATCCTGCGACGAGTTGAAAATCGCTAGCGACTCGTCCTCCGGATTGCTTTGCGCCTTGCCGACGACGAACCGTCCGTCCTCGCGCACGAAGAAGGTGTCGGTCATCGTGCCGCCCGCGTCGATGCCCAAGACCTGGACTTGCGAAAGTCCTTCCATGGTTGATGTCTCCAATGATTGAAGTCGTGATGAGCCGTGTCCCGGTTCGAGCGAGGTCATCGTTCGAACCCGGGCGCCGGCTCGTCTGCAAGGAGGCAACAACCGTGCCATTCGGCGGATCGGGCGACTCGAAGCGCGCCAGGCCATGCCTGGCGTGGGGTCGTCGAACCGGGCGCATTGGCGCAGGTGGACGACGCCGCGACGGACGTCCGGATTCCGGACTGGTCCGGCGTCCGGATATCAGTCGGCGTCGCCGGCTGCGCGCCGTCGTTCGCGTTCAGCCATTCGGCTGATAGCCGCGCGGCCGGCCGGCCTCTAAAGTGGCCGGAATCCACACCTTTCCGGAGAACGACATGACGCACCCGCAACCCCGTACGATCGCGATCACCGGCGCAGGCACCGGCATCGGCGCTGCGTGCGCGCGCCGCTTCGCGGCCCGCGGCGACCGCGTCGTGCTGATCGGGCGGCGTCGCGCACCGCTCGACGCGCTGGCCGCCGAAACGGGCGGCCTCGCGCTCGCGGGCGACGCGGCGAGCACGCCGGATTGGGCCGGCTTCCTGCCCGCAATCGCCGAACGATTCGGCCGCGTCGACACACTCGTGGCCTGCGCGGGCGGCCACGGTCTCGGCCGCGCGGACGAAACCGACGACGCCCGGTGGCGCGATGCGATGCACGCGAACCTCGACACAGCGTTCGTCAGCGCCCGCGCGTGCCTGCCCGACCTGATCGCGCAGCGCGGCAGCATCGTGCTGGTCGCGTCGATCGCCGCGCTCGCGGCCGGCCCCGGCGTCTGCGGCTACACGGTCGGCAAGCATGCGCTGCTCGGGCTCGCGCGGTCGCTCGCCCGCGACTACGGGCCGCACGGCGTGCGCGCGAATGCGGTATGCCCGGGCTGGGTCCGCACGCCGATGGCCGATGCGGAAATGGAACCGCTGATGTCCGCATACGGCGACACGCTCGACGGCGCGTATGGGCGCGTGAGCGCCGACGTGCCGCTGCGGCGCGCGGCCGATCCGGACGAAATCGCGGCCGTGTGCGCGTTCCTCGCGTCGCCGGACGCGTCGTTCGTGACCGGCGCGACGCTCGTCGCGGACGGCGGCGCGATGGTCGTCGACGTACCGACGCTCGCATTCGACAAGCTGTAACGACGGGGAAGGCCATACCGCTGCGCGCGACGCGCCGCCGAATGCGGCCGCGCGACGTTTCCCGCTCGTCTTCCGGCACGCCGCACGGCCGGCGCGTTCGCCCGCCCGAAAATCCGCTAACATCGACCGATCCGCCGCCGCACGCGGCACCGCCTCACCGTTCGGGATTCGATGAACATCCGGTTTCTTGAAACCTTCGTCTGGCTCGCGAAGCTGGAAAACTTCCGGCTCACGGCCGAAAAGCTGCATACGACGCAGGCCGCCGTGTCGAGCCGCATCGCGTCGCTGGAAGAGGCGTTCGACGTGCGCCTGTTCGACCGCAACACGCGTTCGGCCACGCTCACGCCCGCGGGCCGGCGCATGCTCGCGTATGCCGAGCGGATCGTGCGGCTCGACAGCGAGATGCGACGCGACATCGATGCGGCGAGCGACGCCGGCCTGATCCGGATCGGCGTGATCGAGTCGATCGTGCACAGCTGGTTTCCGGCGCTGATGGCGCAACTGCGCGAGCGCTATCCGCGCCTCGACGTCGAGATCACGAGCGACACGACGCTGCACCTGATCCGGCTGCTGAGCACCGACGGCGTCGACCTGATCCTGCAGACCGACCCGGTGCCCGGCCCCGACTTCACGAACCTGCCGCTGTGCGAATTCCCGGTGCACTGGGCGGCAAGCCCGCGTCTCGGGCTCGGCGGCGAACGGCTCGACGTCGCGCGGCTCGCTGCATATCCGATCATCAGCTTCTCGCGCCACTCGGGTCCGCACGCGACGATCGAGCGGCTGTTCGCGGCCGTCGAACGGCCGGCCAGCATCAACTGCATCACGTCGGTCGCCGCGATGATCCGGCTCGTCGCGAACGGCTTCGGCGTGGCCGCGCTGCCGCCCGCGATCATCGGCCGCGAACTGCAGGAAGGTGCGCTCGAACTGCTCGACGTCGAACCCGAATTCCCCGCGCTGCCGCTGGTCGCGTCGTATCGCACGCAGGGCCAGCCGGTGGCCGCGCGCATCGCGGAGCTGGCGAGCGAAGTCGCGCGTGCGATGTCGGCGGCCGCGAGTCATGCGAAGCCGGGCGCGTCGGCGAAGGCCGATGCGGATACCGGCACCGTCGACAACGCGCCTGCCCGGGCGCCGGCCAAGACCAAAACCGCGGCGGTAAAACGCACGCCGAAATCCGCCCCGCCCGCGAAGCGCCGCCCGCGCCGCTCATAAGAAAACCTGTTCACCGCGAATTTGTTTTCTTGTTGGACGGGTGCGGCCCGTCTTCGGGACACTGCAGTTCCTGACACACCCCGTCTCAAGGAACCTCGCGATGACCCGCCTTTCCCTTCCTCACGGCCAGCTCTGCGTCTGGACGGATATCGACCCGGCCTACGAAGCCGATTTCAACGCGTGGTACGACCGCGAGCACATGCAGGAGCGCGTCGCGATTCCGGGCTTCACGCATGCCCGGCGGTTTCGCGCGACCGATAACGGCCCGCGCAAATACCTCGCGCTATACGTGACCGATACGCTCGACGTGTTTCGCAGCGACGCGTACCGGCGCGCGTTCACGGATCAAACGGCCTGGTCGCTCGCGAATTTCGAGCGGATGACGGGCACGCAGCGACGGGTCGGCGACCTGACGATCGAAGCCGGCGATGGCGAAGGCGTGCATCTCGCGCTGTTCGTGCTGCCGCCGGAACGCATCGACGTGCCGGGCCTGCGCGAACGCTTCGACGACGCACTGCGCGAACCCGGCATCCATGCGGCACGGCTGTTCCGCACCGCGCCCGATCTTTCCGCGCCGATCGGCGCCGATGCGGCCGCGCGTCCGGCCGCCGACGCGCTCGTGCTGATCGAGGGCAGCGACGCGGCCGCCACGCGCCGTGTCGCCGCCGCGCTCGCCGGGCACGACGACGTGCGCACGTTCGACCTGCTGTGGCGCGCGGCCGCGCCGCTCGGGCTCGCCCGCCACGATGCAGAAACGAAGCCTGCAGCCGCCGCGCTGCCCGCCTGAACCCCGACACCGATGCCGGCACGGCCGCGCCGCGCACGCGCAGCACGCGGCCGGCCCGTCGGCCACGCGCGCCATCCCGTCATCCGTCACGACATGCCCGACACCATGAGCACTCTCGCCCAGCCCGCCGCCCACGCGCCCCGCCGCGTCCGCAACAGCCGACTCGCGACCGCGAGCATGATCGGTACGTCGCTCGAGTGGTACGACTTCACGATCTACAACACGCTCGCCGCGCTCGTCTTCAATCACCTGTTCTTTCCGTCGGTCGATCCGCTCGCCGGCACGATCCTCGCGTTCTCGACCTATGCGGTCGGCTACGTGTCGCGTCCGCTCGGCGGCTTCGTGTTCGGCAACCTCGGCGACCGGATCGGCCGCCGCGCGGTGCTGATGCTCACACTCGTGCTGATGGGGCTGACGACCGCGCTGATGGGCGCCCTGCCGACCTATGCGCAGGCGGGCATCCTGAGCCCGATCCTGCTCGTCGCGCTGCGCTTCGTGCAGGGCGTCGCGCTCGGCGGCGAATGGGCCGGCGCGGTGCTGCTGTCGGTCGAGCACGGCGACCAGAAACGCCGCGGACTGTCCGCGTCGTGGACGCAGATCGGCCCGTCGTTCGGCACGCTGCTCGGCACCGGCTGCATCGCGCTCGTCACGCTGTCGACCACGTCCGGCGACTTCCTGTCGTGGGGCTGGCGCGTGCCGTTCGCGGCCAGTGCGCTGCTCGTCGTGTTCGGTTTCTGGCTGCGCCGCGGCGTCGACGAAACGCCGCAGTTCGAGCAGCTCGCCGAATCGCACGCGACCGCCGAAGTGCCCGTCGCCGAAGTGCTGAAGTGCCACTGGCGGCGCCTGCTGATCGCCGGCGGTTCGCGGATCGGCTCGGACGTGCTGTACGCGCTGATCGTCGTGTTCACGCTGACCTACGTGACGACCGTGCTGCATCTGTCGCGCCCGGTCGCACTGACGGCCGTGATGGTCGGCACGGCCTGCAACGCGCTCGCGGTGCCGTTCTTCGGCGCGCTGTCGGACCGCTTCGGGCGCCGTCCGGTGTATCTCGCCGGCGCGATCGCCGGCATCGTGTGGGCGTTCGTGTTCTTCACGATGCTCGATTCGGCACGGCCCGCCGCGATCGTCGCGGCCGTCGCGATCGGCCTCGTGATCCATGCGGTGATGTACGGCCCGCAAGGCGCGTTCGTCACCGAGCAATTTCCGACTCGCGTGCGTTACGCAGGCTCGTCGCTGGCGTACACGCTCGCGGGCATCGTCGGCGGCGGCTTCGCGCCGCTCGTGATCGCCACGCTGTTCCGCGAGACGGGAACGACGACGGCCGTGTCGCTGTATGTCGCGGCGGCGCTCGTCGTCACGTCGGTCGCACTGCTCGCCGCGCGCGAAACCGCTCATCGGCCGCTCGCCGACTGAGCATCCCACGTCGATCGCCTCATTCATTCGTACTTCCAACGGATATCCGCATGCAAGCCCTGTCGTTCAACGTGATTTCCCCGCAAGGCGCACCGGCCGCCGTCGACGTCGAGATCGAGCGCGTCGTGATCGCCGGCTGGGCCGGACGCGATCCCGCCGCGATCCGTGCGCACATCGACGAACTCGCGGCACTCGGCGTCGCGCCGCCGTCGACCACGCCGTGCTTCTATCGCGTGGCGCCCACACTGCTCACGCAGGCGCCGTCGATCGGCGTGCTCGGCGCGCGCTCGGGCGGCGAGATCGAGTGCGTGCTGATCGACAGCCCGGCCGGCACGCTGGTCACGCTCGGGTCGGATCACACCGATCGGGAAGTCGAAGCGTATGGCGTCGCGGTGTCGAAACAGGTATGCGCGAAGCCGCTTGGCCGCGACGCGTGGCGCTACGCCGACATCGCCGATCACTGGGATGCGATCGAGATGCGTTCGTGGTGGATCAAACGCGACGGCGAACGCGTCGCGTATCAGCATGGCGCGGTCAGCGGGGTGCTCGCGCCCGATGCGCTGTGGCAGCGCTTCGACGACCGTCGCACGATGCCCGCGCGCTGCGCGATGTTCGGCGGCACCGTCGTCGTGCATGGCGCCATCGCGGCAATGGACGACGGCGATGCGTTCGAGATGGAACTGCACGATCCGGTGCTCGGGCGCAGCCTGCGGCACCGGTATGCGGTCGAGATGCTGCCGGTGGTGGCGTAACGACGGGCGGCGGTGAGGATCAGCCCCGTGCCGGCTTACCCCATTTCCGCCGCCGTCGCGCCCGCTCGCCGCAAGCACCCCAACCCCGCCAGCGCTTCCTCCACCGCCGTATCGAGCGGCGTCACCGGCTCGCGGCCGAGCGCCGCCGTCACGCGCGCGTTGTCCATCCGCAGCGGCTCGCGCCACAGATAGCGCATCTCGAGCATCTCGCGCATCGTCGTGACGAACGGCGCGGCCACCCACACGAGCCACCACGGGAAACGCCGCACCGTCGGCCGCATTCCGTGCCGCTGCGCGACGCGGCGCACGGCCTGCGCCATCTGCATGCCGTCCGCGTCCCAGTGACCGCCGAGATGAAAGCGCGCGAACGGCTCCAGCGTGTCGCGCCGCTCGATCAGTTCGACCATCGTGCGCGCGACGTCCGGCAGGTAGGCCCATTGATGGCCGACGCCCGGCCGGCCCGGCACGCTGATGGCGGCCACGGGCCGCCCGGCCTTGACGAGCCCTTGCCCGAACCAGTTGTTGCCCGCGTGCGCGCCGAAGAAATCGCCGGCCCGCACGATGATCGTCCGCACGCCCTGCGCGGTCGCCGCCTGCAGCCGCCGCTCCAGCTCGACGCGGATCGCGCCCTTGCGGGTCGTCGGATGCTGCGGCGCCTCTTCACGCAGCACCGGAAACGCGTCGGGGCCGTAGTTGTAAACCGTCCCGGGCAGCACGACAGTCGCCTGCGCCACCGTCGCCGCCGCGATCGTGTTGTCGATCATCGGCAGCACCTGCTCGTTCCAGTTCCGGTAGCCGGGCGGGTTCACCGCATGCACGATCACGCTGCAGCCGCGCGCCGCGCGGACCACCGCTTCGCGATCGAGCGCGTCGCCGCGCATCCACGCGATGCCGTCGCGCTCCACCGTCTCGGCGTCGAGCCCGCGCTTGAGCGCGCGCACCTGCCAGCCGGCATCGCGCAACTGACGTGCGACCTCGCCGCCGATTCCTCCGCTCGCGCCGAGCACGAGTGCCCGTCGTTGCGTCCCGCCTGCGTTCGTCGTCATTGCCGCCCTCCATGAATGAACCGTCGATGAGCGCATTCTGGCGCGCGGCCGGCTAACAAGGAATTGCCGAACCTAATGGATCGGCTATACATTTATGCATGACCCCCGATCTGAACTGGGAACGCTACCGGACCTTCCTCGCCGTGCTAACGGAGGGCTCGCTGTCGGGTGCCGCGCGCGCGCTCGGCATCACGCAGCCGACGGTCGGCCGCCACGTCGCGGCGCTCGAAGCCGCGTTCGGCCAGACCCTGTTCACGCGCTCGCCGTCGGGGCTGCTGCCGACCGAGGCCGCCCTCGCGCTGCGCGGCCATGCGGAAGCGCTGCGCAGCGCGGCAGCCGCGTTCGAGCGCGCCGCCGCGAGCCATGGCGCGGGGGTGCGCGGCACGGTACGCATTTCGGCCAGCGACGTGATCGCGGTCGAGGTGCTGCCGCCGATGCTCGCGCAGTTGCGGCGCGACCATCCGGGGCTTGTGATCGAACTGGTGCCGACGGACCGCATCCAGGACGTGCTGAACCGCGAAGCCGACATTGCGGTGCGGATGACGCCGCCTGCGCAGGACGCGCTCGTGGCACGTCGCGTCGGCGAGATCGAAGTGGGGTTGTATGCACGCGACGACTATCTGGCGCGCAACGGCGCACCTTCGACGATCGACGATCTCGCGCACCACGCACTGATCGGCTTCGATACGGTCACGCCGTTCATCCGCGCGGCGAGCCGCGGGATGCCGATGTGGAAGCGCGACGCGTTCGCGTTGCGCACCGACAGCAATCTCGCGCAGCTCGCGATGATCCGCGCCGGCTACGGGATCGGCTTCTGCCAGGGCGGGCTCGCGAAACGCGATGCACGGCTCGCCCGCGTGCTGCCGGACAGGCTCGCGATGACGCTGGAAACCTGGGTGGTCATGCACGAGGATCTGCGCACGAGCCCGCGCTGCCGGGCCGTGTTCGATGCGCTGGCGAACGGGCTGCGCGCGTATGCTGAAGGGACGGCCGACTAGGGCGTTCGCCCCTGCCGCACCGGCGATTCGCCGCGCCGCGCGCTACTCGTGGATCTTGCCGGCGAACAGGATGTCCGCGATGCGCCGCCACGGATTGTCGGGCAGGTCGTGGCGACGCAGCCCTTCCTCGGACGCCTCGGCCCAGTCAACCATCGCCTCCAGGTACTCGCCGATCGAGCGGTTCTCCCAGCCGAGCACCGCGGCCGCATACGGCGCCGGCGGCACGTCGGCCTCGAGCTGACGCTCCTTGCGCCAGTCATTGCCGAGCACGCGCAGGAAATGGATCAACGAGCGCTCGTCGACCACCCGCTCCAGCGCGTGCTGCAACCGCTCGGCCATCTGGCGCTTCAGTTCGTCGTTCATGCGTAGCCCCCCTTGCCTGTCCCCCGAATACATGCCGACGCCCCGCGCGCGGCATGATTTCACATCAGCAACTGCCGCGACAGCACCTCGCGCGCCTGCGTGACGGTCTCGCGTTCGCCGGGCATCGGCGGCGTCAGCGAGAACACGGCATCGGGCAGCGCCGGCAGCCGGTATTTCGCGCCCAGCCGCACAAGCCCCTCGCCGATCGCCGACGCGCACAGGCACCCCACGCCCAGCCCCGCCGCGAGCATCGACTGCAGCCCCGCGACGCCCGATGCGCTGTGCACGAGCACATACGGCGCGTGCTGCTCGTCGAGCGAGCGCACCGCGATCTGATGCATCATGCAGTCGTCCGGCAGCAGCACGAGCGGCAACGGCTCGGGCAACTGCTCGGCCAGCGCCGGCGACGCGACCCACGACAGCGGTTCGCGCCGCAGCACCCAGCGCGTATCGGCCGACGCGGGCCGGAACGGGCCGCTCGACAGGTTCATCACGACGCCGAGATCGATCTGCCCGCGCGCATGCGCGGTTTCGATCTCGGCACTCTTCATCGCGCTCACGTGCAGGCTCAGCTGCGGGTAGCACTCCCGCAGCCGCGCGAGCAGCCCCGCGACTTCATGCGTCCGGTAGTAATCGGTGATCGCGACGCGCAATTCGCCCTTGATCGCCTGCCCGCGCAACTCGTCGAACGCCGCCTCGTTCAGCGCGACGATGCGCCGTGCGTGCTGCAGCAAGCGCGCGCCGGCCGGCGTCGGCTCGACGCCGCGCTTGCTGCGCACGAACAGCGGCACGCCGGCGCGCGATTCGAGCTTGCGCACCTGCTCGCTGACCGTCGACTGTGACAAATGCAGCAGCGGTGCGGCCGCCGTAAGGCTGCCCGCATCCGCCACCGCCGCGAAAGTGCGCAACTGATCCAGATCGAAACCGCGCATCGCCCTTCTCCATCCATCGAATAACACGATGGATGCTACCACCTATTCCCGCTTTTCCGAATCATTGGCGATCCGCAGAATGTCGCTTCAACGGCATGCCGCCGAACCCGGCTCGCCCGGCTCGGCATGCAGCCCTCATTCTTTCGGACCTCCGTACATGACCGACAACACCCTCGCCCGTTGCGCGCCGGCCGGCACAGCCGCCGCGGCACCGGCGCGCAGCCATCATGGCTGGGCGCTCGTGGTCCTGCTGGTCGGCGCCATTCTGCCGCCGCTCGACTACTTCATCGTGAATCTCGCGCTGCCCGCCATTCGCGACGGCATCGGCGCCCGCCCGGCTCAGCTGGAGCTCGTCGTGTCGGCCTATGCGTGCGCCAACGCAGTCGTGCAGATCACCGGCGGCCGCCTCGGCGACCTGTACGGTCGCAGGCGCATGTTCATGATCGGCATGGCCGGCTTCGTGGTCGCGTCGACCCTGTGCGGGCTCGCCGGCAGCGGCGCGGTGCTCGTCGGCGGCCGTGTGCTGCAGGGCCTGTTCGCCGCGATCCTCGCGCCCCAGGTGCTCGCGACGATCCGCAGCGTGTTCGGCCCGCAGGAGCAGGTGCGCGTGATGGGCTTCTACGGTTTCGTGTTCGGGCTTGCTGCCGTGATCGGCCAGCTCGGCGGCGGTGCGCTGATCAGCCTGCATCCGTTCGGACTCGGCTGGCGCGCGATCTTCCTCGTCAACCTGCCGATCGGCATTCTCGCGCTGATCGGCAGCTGGCGCTTCATCCCGGAAAGCCGGCCGCCGCGCGGCCAGCGCATCGACGTGCCCGGCACGGTGCTGCTGTCGCTGTTCCTTCTGATGCTCGTCTATCCGCTCACGCACGGGCGCGAAGCCGGCTGGCCGCTGTGGATGGTCGCGTGCCTCGTCGGCGCGCTGCCGATGCTCGGCGCGCTGCTGACGGTCGAAGCGCGCCGGCTCGCCGGCGGCCGCGATCCGCTGCTGGACGTGCGCTTGCTGCGCAATCCCGTCGTCGCACTCGGGCTCACGCTCGCGTTCCTGTTCTACATGCTGAGCGCGTTCTTCCTGAGCTACGGGATCTACCTGCAGGGCTGCCTGAACTGGTCGCCGCTCGCGTCCGGGCTCGCGATCCTGCCGCTCGGCATCGGCTTTCTGGCGAGCCCGCTGCTGATGCCGCGGCTCGTCGACCGGTTCGGCGGCTATCGCGTACTCACGCTCGGCTTCGCGATGCTGGCAGCCGGCGTCGCGACCGCCGCCGCGCTGGCCGGCGACCATGCGCCCGGCGCCGGCTTCTATGCCGGCATCACGGCGATCGGAGTCGGACAAGGGCTCGTGCTGCCGTCGGTCGTGCGGATCGTGCTCGCCGAAGTGGACGCGGCCCGCGCGGGGGTCACGTCCGGCATGGTCACCGCGATGTTGCAGATCGGCGCGGCCGTCGGCGCGGCGACGCTCGGCGGGCTGTTCTTCGCGCGGCTCGGCGCGCATCCGGCCGCAACCGATTACGTCGCGGGTTTCCGGACGGCGATGCGGGCGCTGACAGCCCTGTTGCTCGTGTGTATCGCATTGTCGGCCGCGTTGGGGCCGATGCATCGGCGGGCGCGGGCTCACGCGTGACGCTGCCGGGCCTGGAACGCCTTGGCTGCGGCGCACCGGTAACGGCGCATGCACGGCCGCTCGCCGGCATCGGGACCGGCATCACTTCACTGCTGATGCTTCTGTTGCGAATGCCGCGCTTCCCATTCGGCCAGCTCGACGCGGTAGCGCGCGAGTGCTTCGTCGTACAGGTCGAAAACGCACGGCGAACAACCGCTGTTGCAGCAGTCTTCCAGTTCGGGTTGTACGGGCGGGGTCGGACGCGGATCGTCTGCGGGGGATTCGAGGGCGGGAGACTTTGGCACGGCGAAAATCGGATGAAAAGACGTGCTCAGTATACGCGGATGCCGCGTCACATCCGTTCGTGATCAATGTGCCGCCGCATTGCCGCGCGTTCGTCCATAATGGCCCGATTATCGGCGGCCCGGACGGCCATGTCGACGACACGCTCTCGTTGCGCGCATGTCCAGCGCCGTCGCCGTCCGGATCGCCGACCCTCTACCCCCGGGAGTCGCGTCATGGCCGAAGCCGTGAATCCGCCGGAAGTCTGGGCGCCGTTCGGCGCGTTCTCGATGGCCGTGATTCAGGGCGACGGCCGGATCGTGCATCTGAAGGGGCAGGTCGCGCTCGACCGGGACGGGCACGTCGTCGGTGCCGGCGACATGCGGGAGCAAGTCCTGCAGACGCTCGGCAACGTCCGGGACGTACTCGCCGCCCTCGGCGGACAGATGCAGGACGTGATCTCGCTGGTTCACTACGCAACCGACATCGACGCGTTCATGCAGGCCGGCGACGTTCGCAAGACGTTCTTCGCCGAACCCTATCCCGTGACGACGACCGTCCAGGTCGAACGTCTGTACCATCCCGATCTGCTGATCGAAATCGCGGCGATCGCGGAAATTCCGTCGACGCGGTTCCGCAGGCCGCCCCCCCAGGCATGAATCGACGACACGGTGGCAGTTGGCGCGACGGCCGGGGTGCTGCCGGCCGGCCGCGTCGTCACCGCCATCGCGCCTACTTCGCCGGCGCCTCGGGCTTCGCCTTGTCGGCGAGCGGTTGCCACGCGGCACCCAGCGCATACCAGTCGATGCGCCGCGTGAGCGTCATGATCCCGGCGAGGATCGCGAACAGCAGCAGCGAGCCGAGCATCAGCGCGTTGTCCTCCGACAGCAGCAAGCCGTAGAGCGCCGCGTACAGGATCGCGAGCAGCCCGGCGAAGGCGGCGCCGCGCTTCACGCTGTGCAGCACGAACGACAGATAGAAGCCGAGCAGCCCGATGCATGCGCCGCTTGCCGCGAGATACGCGTAACCGAACGCGATGTGCTCGGACAGGCTCAGCAACAACAGGAAGAACAACGCGAGCGACAGGCCGACCAGCAGGTACTGGATCGGGTGAATGCGCAACCGCTTCACGAGTTCGTACATGAAGAAACTCGCAAACGTCAGGACGACGAACAGTGCGCCATATTTCGTCGCACGTTCGGTTTGCAGATAGACGTTCACCGGTTCGATCACCGACACCGACGCCGTCTCCAGCGCGCCCTCCCCGTTGCCGGCTGCGATCTGCTCGCGCACCTTCGTATTGAACGACGTCACGCGCCAGTTGCCGGTGAACCCGTGTGCGTCGACGGTGCGGCGATACGGCAGGAATGTGCCGCCGAAACTCGGATGCGGCCACGTCGACCTCAGCGAAAAATCGTTCTGGTCGGCCACCGGCGCGAACGAAACGGATTCCGCGCCGCGCAGCGGCAACGCGATGCTGAACGGCACGACCGTCCCCGGACTCGCGTCCGCCAGCGCCGCGAGATCGAGGTTCGCGTGCACGCCCTGGCGCAGGCCGTCGAGCCGCGTGCCCTGCTCCAGGCCGAGCGCCCGGCCGGCGAGGTTCAGCACCGGCTGCGACGTCAGCCCGCGAATATCGCCGATGCCGATCGCGACGTATGCGCTGTCGATCGTGAAGCTCACGTGAGCGTCGGCCTGCGGCAGCTTCTTCAGGTCCGGCAGCGCCAGCGTACCCGACAGCCGGCTCTGCAGGTCGTACACCAGCGCCTTGTGAATGCCCCGATAGCGCATGCTCGTCTCCAGCGTGCCTTCGACATTCAGCGTCTTCGGAAACACGAACAGGCGCCGGCTCTCGCGATGCAGGCTCGTCTTCGTCGCGCCGCCGGCCGGTGTGTCGTCGCGCACGCGCGTGACTTCCGTGTACCGCACGACCAGCACCGGGCCCGTCACCGTTTGCGGCCCCGCATAGCTGGACCAGACGCTCTGCAACGCGCTGTCGCGATACGCCGCGCGTTCCTGCACGATGCCGCCGACCATCTGTAACGGGATCAGGATCAGTAGCGCGAGGCACGCGGTGATCAGGGACTTGAACAACAGGACTCGATTCATGCTGACGGGTACCGGAGTGAAGGTACGGTCAGCATGAGCCGGCCCGGTGAAGGCCGATTGAAGCCGGTGTGAAGCGAAGGTGTGGCGAGTGTGTGGCGGGCGTGAGGCGCGCTCAGCCCGGCGACGGCAGCGTGAGCGTCGCGCACGCGCCGCCTTCGTCGCGATTCGCGAGCGAGATCTGGCCGCGATGCAGCATCGCGACTTCGCGGACGAAGCACAGGCCGAGCCCCGTGCTGCGGTCCTGCCCGTCGGGACGCGGCAGCGAATAGAAGCGCTCGAACACGCGTGCCAGCGCGTAGTCGGGCACGCCGGGGCCGGCGTCGGCGACGCGTACGACCGCGACCTGCCCGCGCCCCGCCGCGTGCCGTTCGAGTGTGACCCGGATCGCGCTGCCGCGCGGCGCGAAATCCAGTGCGTTGTCGAGCAGGTTGCCGAGCGCCTGGCGCAGCAGGAACGGATCGCCGTCGACGACCGCCGCGCCGGCCGCGCGATCGGCATCGATTCGCACGCTCACGCCGCGCTGACGCGCGCGCGGCTCGAGGTCCTCGACGAGCTGGTCGAGCACCGGCAGCAGCGCAACCGGTTCGTGTACCGACAGCCGCTGCTTCTGCTCCACTTCGGCGAGCGCGAGCAGCTTGCGGATCATCTGCTCGAGGCGGCCAGCCTGGCGGCGGATGTTCTCGGTGAAACGCCGGCGGTTCGCAACCGGCATCTCTTCGTGCAGCAGTTCGGCCGCACCGCTGATCGCTGCAAGCGGGCTCTTCATTTCATGCGTGAGCGTGTGGATGTAGGTCTCGACGTATTGCCGGTCCTCCAGACGCTGGTGCATGGTTTCCACCGCGCGGCCGAGCTCGGCCAGTTCGTTCGCGCCCTGCAGCGGCATCGTCGCGCGCTCGCCGGCCGCGATCGCACGCGCATAGCGCTGCAGGCGCCGCAGCCCGAGCACGAGCCACCACGTGCATGCGACGCCGATCAGGATCGCGCCGCCCATCAGCAGCGCGCCATACAACATGATCTTGCGCTGGCTGCGCGCGATGAACGGCGCGACCGTCTGGTTCGGCTTCGCGATCGTCAGCACGCCGATGATCGCGTCGCCGTGCCGGATCGGCGCCGCGACGTGCATCACGGTGCTGCTGTCGTCGTTCGGATCGGCGCGCGTGCTGCGGGCGCCATACTCGCCGCGCAACGTCCGGTACACGTCGTTCCAGCGCGAATAGTCCTGGCCGACCGCGACACCGGCCGAATCGTAGCGGACGATGCCGCGTGCATCGGTGACGTAGATCCGGTAGCTGATCGCGTCCTTGTGCATGCCCCAGACGTTCGCGCTGACCGGACGTGCGTGCAGCGTGTCGAGCTGGCGCGCGAACGCGCCGTCGGCGATGTGTCCGCTCGCCATGTCGTCGGATGCGAGCGTCGCGAGCACCTGGGCGGTGTCGACCAGCGTGTCCTCCATCGCTTCGCGTACGCCGGGCTTCACTTCCTGCACGAACACCCGCAGCGTGATCAGCGCGGCGAGGCCGACGATCAGGAAGAAACCGAAGAAGATGCGCAGGCCGATATGCATGGTGCGGTTCCGCTCGTCACGGTTGCAGCGAATAACCCATGCCGCGATGCGTGCGGATCGGGTCGCGTTCGGGGTCGATCGCGCGCAGTTTCGCGCGCAGCGTCTTGATATGCGTGTCGACCGTGCGATCGGCCGAGTCGAATGCCTCATGCCACACGAGGTCCATCAGTTGCTCGCGCGAGTAGATGCGCCCCGGATGCCGGACGAACAGCGCGAGCAGGCCGAATTCGTAGCGCGTCAGGTTCAACGGGTGGCCGAGCCATGCCACGCGCGCCCCGTCGGTATCGAGTTCGAAGCCCGGTGCGACGGACGCAACGGGCGCAGCGGGCGCGGGCGCTGCCGTTGCCGGCTGTGGATGCGGCATCGCCGGCCGGTAGAAGCGCCGCAGGATCACGCGCACCCGCGCGGCCAGTTCGCGCGGCGAGAACGGCTTGACCACGTAATCGTCCGCGCCGATTTCGAGCCCGACGATCCGGTCGATCTCGTCGTGCCGCGCGGTGAGGAAGATCACCGGTACGTCCGAGAAGGTCCGCAACCGGCGGCACACCTCGAAGCCGCTCAGGTCGGGCAGGCCGACGTCGAGCACCACGAGGTCGAAGCGCGTGTCGCTCAAGCGGTCGAGCGCCGCCTGCCCGAGCGTGCAGTGCACGGTCTGCATGCCTTCCGTGCCGAGGGCGTAGACGATCGTGTCCGCGATCGCCAGTTCATCTTCGACGATCAGGATATGTGGCTGATTCATGGTCTCGGGTTCTGTCGCGCAATCCGGTGCGACATTGTACGCACGGCCGGATGCGGCACGCGCCCCCCGCCGCGAGCCCCCGTCCGTTACACCACGCGACCGCTCACCGGAATCGATGCGCCGGTGATCGCCTGCGCGCCGGCCGACAGTAGAAACCCGATCGTCGCCGCGAGCTGTTCGGGCCGGACCCAGCGCGAGAAGTCCGCGTCGGGCATGTCCTTGCGGTTCGGCGGCGTGTCGATGATGCTCGGCAACAACGCGTTCACGGTCACGCCGCGATCGAGCAGTTCCGCCGCCAGCGCCTCGGTGAGCCGCGCGACGCCCGCCTTCGCGGCCGCATACGCGCCCATCCCTGCGCCGGCCTTGAACGCCGCGCCCGCGCCGATGTTGACGATGCGGCCGGCCTGGCTCGCCCCCAGATACGGCAACGCGGCCTTCGACGCATTCAGCGCCGTCTTCACATTCAGTTCGTACATGCGGTCCCACGTGGCCGCATCGCCATCGGCGATCGTCTGCCACACGAATGCACCCGCGATGTTCAGCAGCGCGTCGACCCGGCCGAGTTCGCGATTCACGGTGTCGAGCGCCTGCACGGCCGCCTGCGGATCGACGAGATCGATCCCGCCGATGCGCAGCGCGTCGGCCGGCACGCCGGATAGCGTCTCGTCGGGCGCCGCGCCGCGGCCGATCAGCGCGACGCGCGCGCCGTGCCGGCCGAGCCAGGCTGCCGTGGCGACGCCGAGATGGCCGAATCCGCCGGTGATCGCGACTGCCTTGCCTTTCAGTTCGTGTTCCATCGATGCGTTCTCCAATGTCGAGGGTGTTCGATTATGCACGCTGCGAGGCCGATGCCGGCCGCCGCCCGAGTGTGCCGCGCCGGCGTTTCGACGGCGTAGCGCCGTTCACGCATCCGTGCGCACGACGACGAGACTGCGGCGGCGCAGTTCCTCCGTCGTCTCGCCCCGGTTGTCCGGACGCCAGCCCGGCGGCAGCATCACGAAGCGCAGCGCGGTCCAGACGTCGCGGGCGGCGGCGACGTCGCGAGCCAGGCTCGCCCAGTGCTCGAGTTCGACGACGAACGGGTTGCGCGACCGGGTCGGCGTGACGAGGCCGTAGCGGCACGGTTCGTCCGCGCGTTCCGCGACGTAGGTACCGAACAGCCGGTCGAACACGATCAGCACACCACCGTAGTTCGCGTCGAGGTAGTCGAGGTTCGACGCATGGTGTACACGGTGCGCGGACGGCGTGTTGAACACGTATTCGAACCAGCCGAGTTTCGGCATCCACGTGTTGTGCAGCCAGAACTGGTACAGCAGGTTGAACGACAGGATCGCGAGCACGGCTTCCGGACGCACGCCGAGCCACACGAGCGGCGTGAAGAACATCGCGGCGCCAGCGATCTTGCCGGTCCAGCCGAGCCGGAACGCGGACGACAGCGTCAGCTGGTTCGGCGAATGATGCACGGCATGCGTCGACCAGAAGAAGCGGACCCGGTGCGACGCGCGGTGATACCAGTAGTAGCAGAACTCCTGGCCCACGAACACGAGCAGCGCGAGCGCGACGCTGTGCAGCGGGATCGTGAACAGCCGGTGCGTCCACGCGAAGTCGAAGATCGGCGTGGCGAGCGACAGCGGCACCAGCGCGAGCAGCTTGCGGCCCGCGAGATCGGCAAGCGACAGCCAGACCTCGTTCCAGTCGAACGGTTCGGACCGGCGGCTGCGGCGCCAGGTGAGCACGGCCGCTTCGACGAGCGACACGGCGACGATGAAGAGTGTGGCGAAGTACGCAAGCTTGCCGGTGGTCATGAGCATGATGAGTCTCTCCTTCGGTTGAATCGGACGCGTCATGTGCAGCACGTGCCGCGGTCGCGTCGAATGAGACGCACTGTAGTGGGCGGGGTGCGGTAACGCCACGAATCAAATGTGTCGCGGTATGTCGCGGGGAGAAGGGGTTGGGCGTTTGCTGCGGCCGCGGCCCTGCGTGTGCGGGGGCCGGGAGTGGCTGCGGTTACACGTCGCGTTTGGCCGGCGGGAAATATGTCGGCGCATGTCGCCGAGCGGCATGAACGGCGGCAGTGGTCGCCACCGCTGCCGCTGTGTCGGAAGAATGCGGGCATGGCATTTGTTACGGGAGATGCTGGTTCGCGATGCACGCGACGACAGGATGATGTTGCTGGTTCCGGCCGGGCTCGTCCGGTGCATTCGTCGGACGGTAATGGGCGGCATCTCTCGGCGAATCGCGTTCGGATCACGGCCCGGTGGCAACGAACCTGTCCGCATTTTTGTGGGCGAGGCGATTGAACAACGCGTTATCCGCGCATGCATAAACCGGCCGGCAAATATGTCGCCGTATGTCATGGCGACATGAATCCGGACGGCACGCGGCGCGTCCCTGCGAATCGCGCTGCAAGTCGAGCACACGCGACAGCTTCCGCCGAAGCCTCGCCAGGCTTGAAACACCCGCGATCCGCACCGTCCGGCCGCCGATTCGTCGTACCTGACGACCTACCCGACGCGTAACACCGCGACATCTTTTATGACGCGACTGGCGCGCGTCGTCGTCCTAAAGTTCGTCCCGTCGCCACGCCACCGCGTGCACCGAAACGAACCGCAAGGACACCCGATGAAAACCCGCTTCCTCGTCACCGCCACCGCCCTCTTCACGCTTGCCAGCGCACCGGCCTTCGCCGGCTGGGCCGGCCACGGCACCGCCTACACGCCGCACGGCACCTACAGCGGCGCGCACGCCGGTTCCTGCGGCGGCGGCAATTGCTCGCACGCAGGCGGCGTGATCGGTCCCGGCGGCGGCATCGCGACCAACACGGGCACCGTCACGCGCACCGCGCCCGGTCAGTTCTCGAACGGCGGCACCGCGGTCGGCCCGAACGGCCGTTCCGTCCAGCACAGCGGCGACACGAGCTGCGCGGACGGCACCTGCTCGCATACCGGTTCGCTGACGGGCTCGGACGGCCGCAGCGCATCGACGTCGGGCAGCGTGACGCGCGACGGCCCGGGCCAGTACTCGTCGAGCGGCACGATCACCGGGTCGGGCGGCAACACGGCGAGCCACAGCGCATCGACGAATTGCGCGGGTTCCACCTGCTCGCGCTCGGGCACCGTGACCGGCGCGGACGGCCAGAGCGTCACGCATTCCGGCAGCGCGACGCGTGTCGCGCCGGGCGTCGTCACGACGTCGGGCGGCTCGACCGTCGTGCACGGCGGCACGGTGTCGACCGGCGGGACGGCCGTGATCCATGGCAGCACGACGGCCGGCGGCACGGTGGTCGTCGCGGCCGGCGCGGTGCCAGTGCCGGTGCCAGTGCCGGTCGTCGTCCCGGTTGCCCCGCCCCCGCCCGCCGCCGTGGTCGTGAGCACGCCGCCTCCGGCAACCACGACGGTCGCTGTCGTGCCGCCTGCGACGGCAACCGCGGTCGTCGCCGCACCGCCGTCCGCGCCAGCCGCCGCCGTCGTCGCACCGGTGCCGCCCGAGCCCGTCGTCGTGACGCCGCCGCCGAAAGTCGTGCGTGTCGCGGCAGCACCGAAGACAGTCATCGTCACGCCTGCTCCGCGCGTCGTCTACGTCGCACCGCCCCCGCCGAAGGTCCTGTACCTCGCGCCGCCGCTGCCGCGTTCCGTGTACGTCGCGCCGCGCGCCGTGTATGTCGCGCACCCGCCGCGTGCGGTCGTCTGGGTGCCCGGCCACTGGGTCGGCCGCGTATGGGTGCCCGCGCACTGGGCGTGACCTGTACCGGGCCTGTTCGATCGAACCGTCTCGTCTGCCATCCTTTTCGTTTGCCATCCGTTTCATCAACCACCCGGTCGGCGCAGCGCGCCGGCCACGCAAGGAGAAACCCCATGAAGTCCATCCAGAAGATGATTGCCATCGCCGTTTTGTGTATCGTCTCAGCAGCAGCGTCGGCGCAGCAGATGCCGGCCGGCGCCGCGAACGGCGGCGCACGCGTCGAACGTGCGCTCTCGCAGTTGCAGACCCGCTTCGCGAACGCGAACACGACGCGCGACGGCAAGCTCACCCGCGAGCAGGCCGCCGCCGGCATGCCGATGGTCGCGCAGCACTTCGACGAGATCGATACGCAGCGCAACGGCTACGTCACGCTCGAGCAGCTCGCCGGCTTCATGCGTCAGCGCATGGCGGCCCGCTGAGCGCGGACCACGCCCGGTCGCGCCACGCACGGAGGCAGCCGATGGAACAGTCCTGCAGGATCGTCGTGCTCGACGACGAGGCGGAGCTGCGCAACATGCTGCAACGCTTCCTCACCGGCCACGGCTTCCAGGTCCGTGCGGTCGCCGACGGCAAGCGGCTCGACCGCCTGCTGCAGCGCGAACCGTACGACCTGCTGGTGCTCGACCTGATGATGGAGCCGGAGGACGGCCTGAGCGTGTGCCGCCGGCTGCGCGCCGAAGGCCACACGCTGCCGATCCTGATGCTCACCGCGAAAGGCGATGCGGCGGACAAGGTTGTCGGCCTCGAAACGGGCGCCGACGACTACCTCGCCAAGCCGTTTCTTCCCGACGAACTCGTCGCGCGCGTGCGCGCGCTGCTGCGGCGCCAGAAGATGGCGGCCGGCGAGCCGACCGTGACGTCGCAGCGGCTGCGCTTCGGTGCCTTCACGTTCGACGTCGGCCAGCAGACGCTGATGCGCAACGACATGCCCGTCGAGATTCATTCGGCGCAGATGCTGCTGTTGCACGCGCTGGGTTCGTCGCCGAACCGCGCCGTGAGCCGCGAAAACCTGCTCGCCCGCGCGCGCGGACGCGATCACGCCGCGCTCGATCGCAGCGTCGACGTGCAGATCCTGCGGCTGCGCCAGATCGTCGAGGACGATCCGGCCAAACCGCGCTTCATCAAGACGGTCTGGGGCATCGGCTACATGCTGGTGGCCGGCGTCGAATCGTGATGCGGCTCCCGCTGCCGCGCTCGCTGCTCGCGCGCAACATCGCGCTGCTGGTCGCGCTCGTCGCGCTGTCGCTCGCCTGTTCGCTCGTCGTGCTGCTGCACTACGTGCAGCGGCCGCGCATCGAACGGGCGTCGATCATTTTCTCGGATTACGTGCAGTTGCTCGACCGCACGCTCGCCAGCCTGCCGCCCGACACCGGCCGCGCGGTGGTCGCGCAGCTCGGCGGCCGGACTCAGCCGCCGCCCGCAGGGCCGCCGCAACCGCCGAATCTGGCCGCCTTCTTCCGCACCTGGCAGCGCGACGTGTTCATGCAGGCGCTCGGGCGCCGTCTGCCGGCCGAGTTGCCCGCGCGCTGGCAGTCGGGCGACGACGAGCGGCTGTGGATCCGCCTGCATGCTGCCGGCGCGCCGGTCTGGATCTCGTTGCCGATGGCCGCCGATGCGCAGGCGAGCGGCATCACGACCGCCCTCGTGCTGTCGGTCGGGCTCGCGCTGCTCGCCGCGCTGACCGGCTACCTGATCCAGCTCCACCTGAACCGTCCGCTCGGCGCGCTGGCACGCGCCGCGCAACGCGTGACGGCGGGCGAGCGTCCGCCACCGCTGCCGACCGACGGGCCGACCGAAATCGCCGACGTGAGCCGCGCATTCAACCGGATGGCCGATGCGCTGCAACAGGCGGAAACGACCCGCTCGCTGATGCTGGCCGGCGTGTCGCACGACATCCGCACGCCGCTCACCAAGCTGCGGCTCGCGATCGCGATGGCGTTGCCGCGCGGCACCCACGATGCGCTCACCGAATCCGCCGAGCACTACCTGGACCAGATCGACACGATCCTCCAGCAGTTCATGGACTACGCGGGCAGCGGCGAGCGAGAAAGCCCGCAGACCGGCGACCTGAATGCGCTGATCGGACAGCTCGTCGCGGATTTCGCGGGGCTCGGGCACGAATTCGAATTCGACGAGGGCGACGTGCCGCCGTTCGCGTTCCGCCCGATCAGCGTGATGCGATTGCTGATGAACCTGATGCAGAACGCGGTCGTCTACGGACATACCGGCCTCGGTGTGCGAACCTGGACCGAACACGGGATCGCGTATGCGGTGGTGGGCGATCGCGGCACCGGCATCCGTGCCGAGGAACTCGAACGACTCAAGGCGCCGTTCAGCCGCGGCGCGAACGCGCGCGGTCACTCCGGCGGCACCGGTCTCGGCCTCGCGATCGTCGACCGGATCGCGCGGCTGCACGGCGGCTCGCTGACGTTCCGCGACCGCGACGGCGGCGGCCTGGAGGCCGTCGTCGCGCTGCCGCTCGACGGATCACATCCGGCCCCCGCACCGCTTTGCGCGTGATGCGCGCCGGCGCATGACATGCGCCGACATAATTCCTGCGTGGCGCGTGGCGCCCGATCTCCGCATACTTCGCCTGCGTGTTGCGCAACGGCATGAAACCGCTCCCCCGCCAGCGTCCACGCCCAGCTTCCGATCGTTCGCGTTCCTGAATGCCGCGACAGTATCGGCACCTTCATCCAGGCCACGGAGATCGACATGTCCCTTTCCCTTCACGCACTCGCCGCCCAAGCCAAACGTCTGACCAGTGCCGCGCTGATCGCCGGCTCGCTCGTCATGACCGGCTGCGCATCGACTGCAACCTCGGCCACGGCGCCGGTGGCGCGCGCGCTGCCGCAGGTCCATGCAACCGTCGTCTACGTGTCGGCGTTCGATGCGGACGCGAACGACGTGAAGATCGACGGCGGGATGATCAGCAAGCTCGCGATCGTCATGAGCGGTTCGTCCGCCGACGCGCAACGCGAGCAGACCGCGCTGAAGGCGCGCCAGCAACTCGCCGACGCGCTCGTGCGCGAACTCAGCTCGCAGGGCATTCCGGCGCTGCGTGCAGACGGCCCCGTGCCGAACGATCGCGACGCGCTGGTCGTCCAGGGCCGGTTCGACGGGATCGACGCCGGCAATCGCCGCCGACGCACCCTGATCGGGCTCGGCGCGGGCAAGAGCGAGGTGGGTGCATCGATCGCCGTGCTGTTCCAGCCGGCCCACGGTGCTCCGCAACCGCTCGACACGTTCTCCGCCAGCGCGAACAGCGGCCATATGCCGGGCGTGGTCGAGACCGCGGGCGTCGGCGCGGTGGCCGGGCGCGTCGCAACGTCGATCGCAGTCGGTGCCGGGCTGCATGGCGTATCGGAAGCGAAGCACGATACCGTCGCATCGGATACGGACCGTCTCGCCCGTTCGATCGCCAGGCAGTTCGCGACGAAGAACACGGCGAATGCGTGGGTGCCGACGACGTCGGCTAGCTAATACGCCGACGCTACGCCTGTGCGGCACGACTGCACGCGCCGGCGGGCGGCCGGGCATAATGCGCGATCACGGTACACCGCGCGGTGCATCGTGATCGCGCCGGACCCTTGAGCGGCCCGTGCCGCTTCCGTACCGAAACCCGAACCGCAACCCGTCAATCCCATGCAAGTACTCGTCGTTGGCACCGGCAAGCTGGCAACCGAACTGCTCCGCTCGCATCAACTCGATCCCGCAATCTGTCACGTGATGCCCTGGTCGGATGGTGCGCGAGCCGATGCCCGACGTAGCGCCGCCCGATCGATCGTCGTCCATGCCGGTTCCGGCCGCGAGCTGCCCGACGCAATCGCGTTCTGCCACGCAACGGGTTCGACGCTCATCGAGCTGTCGACCGGCTCCGACCTCGAAACCGGATCGTACGATTTCCCCGTCGTGCTCTGTCCGAACACGAACATCCTGATGCTCAAGTTCATGAGCATGCTGGAAACCAGCGGCCATCTGTTTCGCGACTGCAACATCAGCGTGACCGAGTCGCATCAGGCCAGCAAGACGTCCGTGCCCGGCACCGCGGTCGACATCGGTCGGTCGCTCGGCGTGCCGGCGCAGGACATCCGCTCCGTGCGCGACCTCGCGGAGCAGCGCGACGCCCTGCAGATTCCCGACGACCAGCTCGGCCGCCATGCATTCCACCGGATCCGCATCGAGGACGGCGCGTGCAGCCTGCAGTTCGAATCCCGCGTGTATGGCGCATCGCCTTACGCAGACGGCGTGTCGCGCATCGTCGACGCCGTGCGCCAGCGAGATCTCGAGCGTCGCCGTTATTCGATCGTCGAGTTCATTCGCAACGGCTGGCTGTAATCGCGCGTGCGCACGCCCCGGCCGTCGACAGCGCTGACGATGCGCCCGCCGGCCGCCACCGCGCAGCCCTCCTTGCCCGCGTTATCCGTCGCCCAGCACGGCCCCGCTCTCCGGCAACGTCGCGCCGCCGTCGACGACGATCGTCTGCCCAGTGATGTACGCCGCATCGGCCGACGCGAGAAACAGCATCGCGTTCGCGATGTCCTCCGGCTCGCCCATCCGCGCGAGCGGGATGTCGCGCGCGATCTGCGCGGCGACCGACGCGTCGCCGAGATTGCCGGCGGCAGGCGTGCGAATCATCCCCGGCTCGACGCCGTTGACCGTCACGTTGCGGCGCGCGAGTTCGAGCGCCGCCGCGCGGATGAAACCGTTGACGCCGGCCTTCGATGCCGCGTAATGCGCGAGACCCGGATACACGACGCGCGGCCCCGTCACCGAGGACGTGACGAGCAGCCGCCCGGCCCCCGCGCGCTCGAATGCGGGCAACGCGGCCTGCGCGAGCCAGAACAGCGCCGACAGGTTGACCGACAACGTCCGCTCGAGCACCGGCACATCGATCTGCACAAACGGGGTCAGCGGGAAATATGCGGCGTTGTGCACGACGACATCGAGCCGCCCGCCGTCGCGCTCGACCGCCGCGACGAGCGCGCAGAGTTCTTCGCGGCTCGCGGCGTCGACGCGATAGGCGCGCGCATCGGCGCCCGCGCTGGCAAGCGCCTCGGCCTGCGCGGCGGCCGCGTCGCCATTGAGATCGGCGAGCGCGACGAACGCGTCGGATTCCGCGAACCGGCGCGCGATCGCCGCGCCGATCCCCTGCGCGGCGCCGGTCACGAGCACGACCCGCCCGCTGAAATCCGCACGCAGGCGGCCGCTGCCCGGCATGGCGTTCATTGCGCCGCCTCGCCGCCGAGCGGATGCACGGTTTCGTTCAGCACCTGCGCATGCGCGCCGATCGGGAAATTCGACAGCGAGCCGAAATCGCCGCCCTGATAACCGAAGATCTTGCCGTCGGTCTTGCGTTGCGCGAGATCGATCAGCACGACGCCGAGCGTCGGCACCACTTTCTCGCGCCAGACGAACAGATACAGTTGCTCCGCGATCTTGAAGTAATGGCAGCGGTCGACGTCGGCCAGCCCGCCTTCGACGCCCAGCAGGCACTGCCATGCATAGAAGTTCTCGTTCAGGTAGATGTGCTCGTAGCATTCGGTCGGGCTGTAGCGGTACATCGTCCGCTTGCCGATCAGCTCGCGCGTGGGCCCGTGCAGCGGTCCCGGCTGCGCATGGCCGCCGAGCGTGCCGTGCCGGAACGCGGCATCGACGCCCGTCAGCGGCAACCCGCGCGCGACGCGCGTGAACGCATCGATGTGCGTGTCCGCTTCGGTCGGCAGCGTGCCGACCACCGACGTCCACACGCCGTTGCCGAGATCGATCACGAGGCTGACCGACGTCGCACGCGCCGCCGGATCGATGTAGTCGACGAAATACAGCTCGTCGCGCAGCCGCGTGACCCGGCACGGCGCGCGCCCGCCCGTGTCGGTCGCCGCATCGCGCCATTGCAGCGCACCCGCCTCGAACGTATAGACGCGCCACGCGCCCGCTGCGTCGTCAAGGGTGAGCGACCGCCCCGCGAGTGCGTTCACGGGCGTGAGGATGTTCGCGTCCGGCGCGAAACCGTCCGCCAGTGCGCCCACCTGAATGAATACTGGATCCTGTTGTTCCACCTGCCGCCTCCTGCGCAACTTCAGGCCCGGCGGGCCATGTACGCTGCTCATGTGCACATGGTGGCGGCTGCGCGCGCGGCGCGGTATCGGCCAAAAGGATGAAGGGCGCGCGCGGCGGGAACGCGCTAAAGTGCACGGAATTCGCGTCGCCGACGACGCCAGGAGTACCCATGCACCGTGTCACCCACTACCGACGGACCGACGAAGGCATCGAGGCGATCAGCCTCGAGTCCGATCGCGCGTTTCCGCGGCATGCGCACGATGAATTCGGGGTCGGCGTGATCGTCAGCGGCGCGCATCGATCATGGAGCGGCCGCGGGCAGGTCGACGCGCTGGCCGGCGACGCGATCATGGTCAATCCCGGCGAAATGCACGACGGCATGCCGATCGACGCGGGTGCGGGCCGGCGCTGGCGGATGCTGTACCTCGCGCCCGCGCTGGTTGCGGGCGTCGCGGCGGAAGAAGGCCTCGGCGGCGTCGAACTCGCGCATCCGGCCGTGCGCGACGCGCGGCTCGCCGCCGCGTTCGGCAGGCTGCATGCGCGGATAGTCGAAGGCGAAACGCTGGCGCTCGCGCGCGACGAAGCGCTCGTGATGCTGGTCGCCGGGCTGCTGGCACGGCATTCGAACCGCGCACTGCCGCCCGCCCGCGTCGCACCGGCGATCCGCGTTGCCCGCGAACGGCTCGATGCAGCGCCCGCGGCACCCGTTTCGCTTGCGGAACTGGCCGGCTTGAGCGGCGTGAGCCGCTTCCAGTTGCTGCGCGGCTTCACACGTGAGCTCGGCATCACGCCACATGCGTATCTGGTGCAGTCGCGCACGCGGCTCGCTCGCGCCCTGCTCGCGAGCGGCACGCCGATCGCGGATGCCGCGGCCGAAGCCGGTTTTGCCGATCAGAGCCACCTGACGCGTGCCTTTGCGCGCCAGTTCGGGATCACGCCGGGAAGGTTCACGCAGGCCGGGTGACGGGGCTTCGTTACGCGACACGCCTCTATCGCGGCGCCATGGGCCGTTGTCGTGACGTAGCGATGCCGGTCGATGCAGAACGACGCGGTGCCCCGTGCGGAAGCACCGAGCGCCGCACCGGTCGACACGCCCGCCACGCCACGCACACCGCTGCAATTTCGTTCAAGACGCCCCCGCCGCCGCACGCGATGATGCGGCGCATGAAAACACGACTGATCGGCTATCTCTACCTCGCCGCCGCGATGACCGGCGTCGGCAGCACTGTCATCGCGAGCCGCTTCGCGGCCAGCGGCCTGCCGCCATTCACGGCCACCGTGCTGCGCTTCCTGATCGCGACCCCGCTGCTGTTCGCGCTGATGCGTGCGCAACGAATGCGCTGGCCGCGCATTGGCACCCGTGACGCGGTGCTGCTCGTCGTCCAGGCGGCAGCGGGCGGCGTCGGCTATACGGTGCTGCTGATCAGCGGCACGAAGCTGTCGTCGCCGGTCGATGCGGGCGTGATGCTCGGCACGCTGCCGGCGATGTCGACGCTGATCGCGGCCGTCGTGCTGCGTGAGCGGCAGACGCTTCGCGACTGGGGCGCAGCCGCACTCGCCACCGCGGGCGTCCTGTTCGTCACGTTCGCGCCCGGTCAGGCCATGCCGTCGCTGCAAACGCTCGCCGGGGATGCGCTGGTGCTCGCCGCCGTGGCATGCGAGGCCGTGTTCATCCTGCTGAACCGGCGGTTGTCAGCGCCGTTGCCGCCGCTCGCGCTGTCGACAGCGATGTCGGGCCTTGGCTTCGTGCTCGCGCTGGTCCCGGCCGCATTCGAATGGCACGCGGCGGCGGCCGGCTGGACGATCGGCGCCGTTTCGGCGATCGCGTACTACGCGCTGGTGCCGACCGTGCTCGGTTATGTGTGCTGGTATGCGGGTTCCGCGCGGACGAGCGGCACCGAAGCCGCGCTGTTCACGGCGGTCGCGCCCGTCTCGGCCGTGCTGTTCGCCGTCGCGCTGTTCGGCGAGACGCTGGGAGGCACGCGGCTTCTGGGCATCGCGCTCGTCATCGCCGGGATGCTGGCAGGCGCAACGCGGCGACGTGACCCGCCGGCGCGCGAAACCCAAACACGGTCGGCGCTGCCGGCCCGCCCGGCGGCATCCTCGCCGACCGCCGACTGATCCGCTTCCCGCGCGCTGCATGCGCGGCGCCGAGTTTTCCGGTCCGCTCGGCGTCAGCCCGAGCCATGCCGGGCGATGGATGCGGTGCACGACATCACGCGACCGCGATCGCCGCGGCCCGGGCCGGCCAGGTCGCCAAACTCCGACACACGCGTCGAGTCCGACAGCCAGTCCGACAGCGCCCCCCCACCATCGACCGATGACCCGCCCCCCCCATCGGCGGCGATTGTAGGAATGTGTCCATCCGCGGCAAAACCGTTGCGCCCCATCGCACAAGATGCAATATTCGCGTGGCCGGGCCTTTTGACAACCATCGAACAATAATTCGCCACGCCATGAACAAGAAGGAAGCCAAAACAAGAATCGCGGCGCTGCTGTCCGCGGGTGCGAGAAAAGCCGACGTGCTGGCTGAACTGGCCGGACACGGCCTCAAGGATCGCGTGCTCGCGCGCCTGATCGCGTCGCGCCCCGACCCCGAGCTGTGCAGAAAGAACAAGGTGCACACATGGATCCTGGTCGGCCTCGGCATCGCGCAACTCGTGATCAGCCTCGCGCTCGCCTACCTGTTCTCCGCCGCCGCGGACCACCTCGGCGCGGCGGGCGTACTCGGCAAAGGCCTCGCTGTGCTGTTCGTCGTGCTGACCGTGCCGCTGTCGCTGCTGTTCATCTGGGGCTTCGCGACCCATCGCGTCGGCGCGTATCACGCGTTCATCATCCTGTCGCTGCTGCAACTGCCGAAGACCATCGCCGATCTCGGACAGGATCCGTCGAGCGCACTGCCGAGCCTCGCGGTGACGGTCGTGCTGGTGGGTTACGTCTGGTTCGTCCGCAACCGGATGTTCCCGGACTTCGGCTGGTTCACGCCGCGCAAGGTCGACGGCCGTTACGCGTTCGTGGAAACCGCCTGACGCGGGCTGCAGCCGCACCGCGAACAGTAAAAAAGGCGCCGGGCCGCCCCGCACTCGCGGGACGGCCCGGCGCCTTCTGCATTCCGGAACCCGGCAGCTTACTTGGCCTTGTCGGCCGTATCGCTGATCGCCTGGCCACCCTTCGAAATATCCTGACCCATGCCTGCAACGGTATTGCAACCGGCTAGCGCGGCGGTCACCACCAGCAGCATTGCAGCAATCGTACGCGTCATTCTCATTCTCCTTCGAATCAACAAGCCCGACCGGGCGAATCGTCTGCGGCATCGCGCCCTGCCACATGCAGGACACGGGGCCTGACCTGATTATACGGAGACGGCTGCCGTGCGCCAGTGCGAGCCGGCAGGTGTGACACCGATCACACAGGCGCTTTGCACAGATTTTCCTTGACTTCGCCGGCCTTCGAACTAATATACGCATCGCGTATATTTTCTGCGAGGTGCCACCGATGACCGTTCCCCAGCAAGCCTTCCTGCGCGACGCGATGCGCCGCCTCAACATGACCCGCGAAGCGTTCGCGAACCGCATCGGCGTTAGCCGCCGCGCGCTGGATACGTGGCTGTTGCCCGACGATTCGCAGGAATCGCGCGGCATGCCCGAGATCGTCGAGCGCTTCGTGTCGGAAATCGTCGAGCGCTCGGAACCGGATGGCGCGAACCATACGCAAAGCGTAGATAAACAGGGGCTCGCGAATCAGTTCCTGTTCGAAGGCAAGCCGCAACTGATCTCGGTGGACCAGTTCTCGCGGGATTCGGTCGAGGCGCTGTTCCGCGTCGCCGACGTGATGCAGCCGATCGCGCGCCGCCACAAGATTTCGCGCGTGCTCGAAGGCGCCGTGCTCGGCAACCTGTTCTTCGAAGCCAGCACGCGCACACGCGTGTCGTTCGGCGCGGCGTTCTGCCGGCTCGGCGGCTCGGTGTGCGACACGACCGGCTTCACGTTCTCGTCGATGGCCAAGGGTGAATCGATCTACGACACGAGCCGCGTGATGGCCGGCTATGTCGACGCGCTCGTGATCCGCCATCCGGAGAAGGGCTCGGTCGCCGAGTTCGCGCGCGCGACCAACCTGCCGGTAATCAACGGCGGCGACGGCCCCGGCGAACACCCGAGCCAGGCGCTACTCGATCTCTATACGATCCAGCGCGAGTTCTCGCGACTCGGCAAGATCGTCGACGGCGCGCATATCGCGCTCGTCGGCGATCTGAAGTACGGCCGCACCGTGCATTCGCTCGTCAAGCTGCTCGCGCTGTACCGCGGGCTCAAGTTCACGCTCGTGTCGCCGCCGACGCTCGAAATGCCGACCTACATCATCGACCAGATCGCGACGAACGGCCACGTGATCGAGCAGACGAACGACCTCGCGGCCGGGCTGCGCGGCGCGGACGTCGTCTATGCGACGCGGATCCAGAAGGAGCGCTTCACCGACGAGTCGTTCGAAGGCTACACGCCGGATTTCCAGATCAACCAGGCGCTCGTCGATTCCGTCTGCAAATCCGACACGCTGATCATGCACCCGCTGCCGCGCGACAGCCGGCCCGGCGCGAACGACCTGTCGGTCGACCTGAACCGCGATCCGCGCCTTGCGATCTTCCGCCAGACCGACAACGGCATCCCGGTGCGCATGGCGATCTTCGCGGTGCTGCTCGGCGTCGAGAACCTCGTCCAGCATTCCATGCGCGACGCGACGTGGCGCCCGCCGGCATACCTCGGGCCCGAGGATGCGGTGTTTCACGGGATCGATTGATCCGCATCCGGCGCGGCGCGGCCGGGCTTGAGACTGCTTCATCTCGAGGGCCGCGCGCCGACGTAGTGCACACGACGCGCCTCCTTGCACGGCGCGTTTTTCATTTTCGATGCAGGTAACGTGGGGGCGGCCAACCCGGCGTCAGCCGACCCACGGGGCGATCACACGCAGACCGGTTGCTTCGAACGGCCCGACGTCGCGCGTGGCAACGATCAGCCCGTTCGCTCCGGCAATTGCAGCGACCAAGCCATCGGCAGACGCCTTCGCGCGAAGGCTCACATACGCCTACGCCTGGCTCGCCGCATCGTCGAACGGCAGGATCCGGCCGCGACACAACGGCACGACGCGTTGCTCGATGCTTTGGCGCAGCCAGTCTCGCCTGCGCCCCTCCGGCAACACGGCCACGGTAAAACGCCCGCCACGCCTTTCACACTCGGCCATTCAGCCATCTCTCCCCCGCCCCGCGAGCCTTCGCGCCCTCCGCCACATTCGTCAACAATTTCCTTACAAATGAGAACACGAACGCTTCTCATTTAACCAAAAATTACATAGAATGCCGCCTGAAAACAAATCGTAATAATTCCCGGCGGCATGCACCTTTCCGCACCACGCCGTTTCCGGGCCACGCAGCGAGGTCGAAGCGCACCATGAAGTCCCGTCCCGAAGAGCTGAAGCTCGGCAAATTCACCACCCTGTGCAGCGTGCTCGCCGCGAGCCCTGCGTTCGCCGACGGCACGCCGTCGCCCGCCCCGGTCGGCACGGAAGGCCATCTCGCGCCGATCGAGGTCCAGGGCAAGACCGAGCACAGCTACAAGGCCGACTTTTCCGCGTCCGTGAAATTCACCGCACCGCTCGTCGACACGCCGAAGTCGGTCACCGTGATTCCGCAGGCGCTGATCCAGAGCAGCGGCGCGGCCACCCTGACCGAGGCGCTGCGCACCGTGCCCGGCATCACGTTCGGCGCCGGCGAAGGCGGCAACCCGCTCGGCGATCGCCCGTTCATTCGCGGCTACGATACGCAAGGCAGCATGTTCGTCGACGGGATGCGCGACACGGGCGCGACCACGCGCGAAATCTTCAACACCGAGCGCGTCGAGATCACCAAGGGTTCCGACGGTGCGTACGGCGGCCGCGGCGGCGCGGGCGGCAGCATCAACCTGATCACGAAGGCGCCGCACCTCGGCACGACCGCCGCCGCGAGCGCGGGCCTCGGCACCGACCGTTATCGCCGCTTCACCGCCGACGGCAACTGGCAGTTCGCCGATCACGCCGCGTTCCGCCTGAACCTGATGAGCCACAACAACGACGTCGCCGGCCGCGACGCCGTCAACAACGAGCGCTGGGGCGTCGCGCCGTCGATCGCGTTCGGCCTCGGCACGCCGACGCGCGTGACCGCCAGCTACTACCACCTGTCGACCGACGATCTGCCCGACAGCGGCATTCCGTACTTCTACACGACGTCGAACAAGCCCGCGAACGTCGATACGATCTATCCGGCACCCGTCGACCGCCACAATTTCTACGGGCTGATCGACCGCGACTTCCGCAAGACCACGTCCGACATCAGCACGATCAAGATCGAGCACGACATCACGCCGGGGCTGACGGTGCGCAATACCACGCGCTACACGGAATCGACGCAGGACTACATCTGGACGCAGCCCGACGACAGCCAGGGCAACGTGGTCAACGGCAAGGTCTGGCGCCGCAACAACAACCGCAACAGCGCGGTCAACAGCCTCGCGAACCTGACCGAGCTGTTCGGCGAATTCCGCACCGGCCCGTTCAGGCACAGCTTCACGACCGGCGTCGAACTGTCGCGCGAATGGGGCAAGCGCGATTCGTACACGGTCGCGACCGACAAGGGCACGATCTGCCAGAAAGGCATCGGCGCGCCGTCTGGCTACAACTGCACAAGCCTGTGGTCGCCGAATCCGAACGACCCGTGGGCCGGCTCGATCACGCGCAACAACGATTACGCGCACGCGCGCACCACGACGAAGTCGATCTACGGCTTCGACACGATCGAGCTCACGCCGCGCTGGCAGGTCAACGCCGGCGTGCGCGTCGACGACTACTCGACCCGCTTCACCGACACCAGGGCGAACGGCGGCAAGACCTACACCCGCGACGACACGCTCTTCAACTGGCAGCTCGGTGCCGTGTTCAAGCCCGCGCAGAACGGCAGCATCTACGCGTCGTATGCAACGTCGTCGACGCCGGCCGGCATGCTGCTCGGCGAAGGCAGCGAGACGCAGTCGCTCACGCCGGGCCGCGGCGGCGTCGGCCCGAACGCGGACCAGATGGCTCCCGAGAAGAACCGCAGCATCGAGCTCGGCACGAAGTGGAACGTGCTGAACGACAAGCTGTCGCTGACCGCCGCGCTGTTCCAGATCGACACGACGAATGCGCGCGTGACGCTGCCGAACAACGAGTACGCGATGGTCGGCAACAAGCGCGTGCAGGGTCTCGAGCTCGGCGTCGCCGGCCAGATCACGAAGCAGTGGCAGGTGTTCGGCGGCTACACGTACATGAAGAGCGAACTGCGCGACAACGGCAAGGATGCCGCGAACGACGGCCACCGCTTCCCGAACACGCCAAAGCACAGCCTGACGATGTGGTCGAACTACGACGTGACGCCGAAGTTCACCGTTGGCGGCGGCGCGTTCTACATGTCGGAAGTATTCGGCGATCCGGCGAACCTGCGCGCCGTGCCGTCGTACTGGCGCTTCGATGCGATGGCGCAGTACCGGATCAACAAGAAGCTCGACCTGCAACTGAACGTGAACAACCTGTTCAACCGCACGTACTTCGATCAGGCGTATCCGGCGCACTACGCGTCGATCGCACCGGGCCGCTCGGCGTTCGTCACGCTGAACGCGCGCTACTGATCGATGGAACCGGTATCGCTGAGGGCGCTCGCGTCGGTGTCGCCGGGCGCGTTCGCCGAGATCCTCGCCGGGCCGCCCGAGCGCGCCGCCGCGTGGGTGGCGGCGGCCGCCGAAAACGGCATCGTCGACGCGCAGGCCGTCTACGGACAGTATCTGCTCGACGGGCACGGCGTCGCGCGCGATCCGGCCGCCGCGTTCGGCTGGTTCCGGCACGCGGCGCGCGCCGGTCATCCGATGGCGATGAACATGCTCGGCCGCTGCTACGAGTTCGGCTGGGGCACGGCCGCATGCACGCCGGTGGCCGTGTACTGGTATCGGCTCGCCGCGCAGGCCGGGCTCGACTGGGGGATGTACAACTATGCGACGGCGCTCGCGCTCGGCAATGGCATCGACGAGAACCGCGCCGACGCGCTCGACTGGTTTCGCCGCGCGGCCGCGCTCGGTCATGCGAAATCGATCAACCTGATCGGCGGTTTCCACGAGGACGGCTGGGTCGTACCCGTCGACGCCGATGCCGCGTTCGACCACTATCGTCGCGCAGCCGAGGCCGGCGACTTCCGCGGCCAGTTCAACTACGCACGACTGCTCGCGGCGCGCGGGCGCATCGATGACGCGCTCGAGTGGCTTGCGCGCGTGCCGGCCACCGCTACCCCGGCCTTCGTCGCGAAGATGCGCGCGTATCTCGCGTCGTCGCCGCTCGAGGCGTTCCGCGCGGCCGCGATGCGGCTGCCGTCTCACGAGAGGGAATTCGAATCATGATGCTTCATGTTCCTGGCGTGCTGACGCACGCGCAGGTCGCGCAATGCCGCGAATTGCTCGATGCCGCCGACTGGGTCGACGGCAACGCGACGTCCGGCGCGCAGTCTGCGCTGGCGAAACGAAACCGGCAGTTGCCGGAAGATTCGCCCGTCGCGCGCGCGGTCGGCGATGCGATCCAGGATGCGCTGGCGCGTCATGCGTTGTTCTTTTCGGCGGCGCTGCCGCTGAAGGTGTTTCCGCCGCTGTTCAATCGCTATGAAGGCGGCGAGACGTTCGGCACGCATGTCGACAACGCGATCCGGCTGCTGCGCGGCACGGATTTTCGCGTGCGCAGCGATCTGTCGGCGACGCTGTTTCTCGCGGAGCCGGATGCGTACGACGGTGGCGAACTGTGTGTGGAAGATACGTACGGCGTGCATCGCGCGAAGCTGCCCGCGGGCGATCTCGTGCTGTATCCGGCATCCAGCCTGCATCACGTGACGCCCGTGACACGCGGCGAGCGCATCGCGTCGTTCTTCTGGATCCAGA
>NZ_QTPY01000024.1:0-93710 GCF_003857765.1 Burkholderia sp. Bp9016 | reverse complement strand
CTTCGGGCACTTCGGGCACTTCGGGCACTTCCGGCACTTCGGGCACTTCGGGCACTTCGGGCACTTCGGGCACCTCCGGAACGTCGGGCACCTCCGGCACGTCGGGCACTTCCGGCACCTCGGGTACTTCCGGCACTTCCGGCACGTCGGGTACTTCAGGCTCCGGCGTCACCCCGCTCGGCAACGTCCTCCAGAAAACCGGCAACCTCGTCACGTCGCTGGGCACGACCGTCGTCAACGGCGGCTCGCAAATCGGCGGCGTGCAGATCCCCGGCACGAACCCGACGACGGCCACCAGCGTCGGCAACGCGGTCGCGAGCCTCGGCAACGGCGTGCAGTCGCTCGGCAACGGCGTCGCGGCCGGCCTCGGCTCGATCGGCGTGTCGGCGAACCCGCTCGGCCCGACGCTGACGTCGACCACCGGCCTGCTGACCGGCGCCGGCGGCGCCGTCAACAACCTCGGCGACGCAGTGAAGAGCCTCGGCTCGGGCCCGTTGTCGCCGCTCTCGCCCGTGACGACGCTCGTCGGCGATCTCGTCAACACGGTCGGCGGTGCGGTCAACTCGACCGCATCGGGCCTGAACACCGCGCTGAACAGCACGCCGGTCCAGCAACTCGAGACACAGGTCGGCAAGGTGATCAACCCGATCACCAACACGCTGACCGGCGGCGTCACGACGCCTGGCGTCACGCAGACGCTCGGCGACGCGACCATGCTCGGCGGCCCGCTCAGCGGCCTGCTGGGCGCGCTCGGCGGCGGCCTCGGCCTCGCCGGCTCGAAGATCGGCGGCGCCACGGGCAACCCGGTAGGCGACGGCCTCGGCAACAACGTGGGCCAGCTCGGCAACACGGTGACGTCGGCGGGCGGCCTGCTGACCAGCGGCAGTTCCAGCAGCGGCACCAACCCGCTCGCCCCAATCACGGGCCTGCTCGGTTCGCTGACGGGCGGGCTCGGCGGCCTCGGTTCGAGCGGCACCGGCGGCACGAGCGGCACCAGCGGCGGCCCGCTCGCACCGATTACGGGCCTGCTCGGCTCGGTGACGGGTGCGCTCGGCGGCCTCGGTTCGAGCGGCACGGGCGGAAGCAGCGGCACCAGCGGTTCGGGCGTTGGCGGCCTGCTTGCGCCGGTCACCAACCTCGTCAACGCGCTGACGCCGCTCGGCGCAAGCCTCACCGGCACGGTCACGACGCCGGGCGGCAGCCTGACCGGCAGCCTCGGCGGCGCGCTGACGAACGGCCCGATCGGCACGCTGACCGGTGCGCTCACGACGCCGGCCGGCGGTGCGGGCGCCATCGTGACGGCCAGCCCCGGCGGCGCGACCGGCACGGTGACGACGCCGGCCGGCAGCGGCACCGTCACGGGCGGCCTCTCCGGCAGCTCGAACGGCGGCGCTGCGGGCGGCGCGGCCAACCTGCTGTCGCCGGTGACGAACCTGCTCGGCGGCCTGCTCGGCGGCACCACCAAGAAGTAACGCTTCACGTATCAGAACCACAGGCCAATGGCCGGGCGCATACCAATCCAATGCCCGGCCAGCGGCCGGCGTCACCCCGCCGAAGCGGGGGACGCCGGCCAATATCCCGACGAGGATCCGATCATGAATTCCACGCTCGACGGCATCGCTGCGGTCCAGGACCGCCCGCCCCGTTCCGCCACGCCATTTCGCGCGGGCCTTCTCGGCATCACGGCCGGGCTCTTCGCGCTGTGGGTCACGCGCGACCACCCGACGCTCGACGCGGCCACGCGCGCGGTGATCGCGAGCCTCGCGATCATCGGCACGATCGCGCTGCACGAAATCTTCATCTCGCGCGTCTACCTGCGCCCGAGCGCCGGGCTGTCGCGGCAGGCCGTGCGCCCGCTCGCGCTGGCCCGCGTCGCGACGCGGCTCGGCGCGCTCGCGTCGATCTACGCCGGCATCGGCGCGATCTACTGGCTGCTGCCCGAGTATCACGGCGTGTTCTACCTGCCGTTCTGGTCGCTGCTGCGCTCGCTCGCGCCGTACGTGATCGTCGCCGCGCCGTTCTATTTCGCGTGGATGGATCGCCACCAGCGCGAAACCGACGACGCGTACCTGCTGTGGGGCCGCTTCCTGTTCCGCCGCGAGAAGCCCGCGAGCTGGCAGCCGGTGCGCGAAATGCTCGCCGGCTGGGGCGTGAAGGGGTTCTTCCTGCCGCTGATGATCGTCTACCTGTCGAAGGACGCCGATCACCTGAGCGCCTCGCTCGCGCACGCGGTGAACGCGCCGATGACGCTCGCGACCTTCGTGTTCCTGTACGACCTGTCGTTCACGATGGACCTGATGTTCGGCACCGTCGGCTACCTGTGCACGTTCCGCATCCTCGACAGCCACGTGCGCACCGTCGAGCCGACCACGCTCGGTTGGGTCGCCGCGCTGATGTGCTATCAGCCGTTCTGGTCGCTGATCTCGAACAACTACATCCGCTACGAAGGCACGCTGTTCTGGGACAACTGGCTGCTGTCCGCGCCGACGCTGCGCGTGATCTGGGGCGCGGTGATCATCCTGCTGCTGATGACCTACGCGCTGTCGACGATCTCGTTCGGGCTGCGTTTCTCGAACCTCACGAACCGCGGGATCATCACGTCGGGCCCGTACCGCTTCACGAAGCATCCGGCGTACATCACGAAGAACCTTTCGTACTGGATGGTATCGGTGCCGTTCGTCGAGCCGCTCGGCTGGCAGGTCGCGCTCATGCACTGCGCGGGGCTCGTCGCGATCAACCTGATCTACTACACGCGGGCGAAGACGGAAGAACGCCATCTGATGCGCGATCCGGACTATCGCGCATATGCGGAATGGATCGCGCAGCACGGGCTGTTTGCGCGGATCAGGCAGGCGTTCGGGGGGCGGCAGGCGGCGTGAGGCGACGACGGGCGGCCGGATGACCGAATGGCCGGACGGTCGACACACACGCTGGGCATCGCGTCGTCGCCCTCCGTCGCGCCGCTTCGACACGGCGATTGCGACGCCCACGCCGACGCAGGGACCGCGAGCGTACCCGTGCCGCCGACGCTCGGGCTCCGGACGCGGTAGAACAGCGCGTGCCCCGAGCCCGCCCCGCGCCTCACGCCGCGCGCGCACCGATGCGATAATCCGTCCGGTCCGCGCGACGCCGCCGCGCATTCCGCCAACCGATACGCTCTCCGATGTCCACCGAACCCCGAACCGATTCCGAGCGCCGCATCGACATCGTCGCGTTGTGCGGCAGCCTTCGTGCGCAGTCGTACAACGCCGCGCTGCTCGACGCGGCCGCGCGCGTCGCACCGCGCGGCATGCACATCACGCGCTTCGATCGCCTCGGCGAATTTCCGCTGTTCAATCCCGATGCCGAATTTCCGTCGCCGGCCGCGGTCCGCGACCTGATCGAGCGCCTGAACGCCGCCGACGGCGTGCTGATCTCGAGCCCGGAATACGCGCACGGCGTGACGGGGGTGATGAAGAATGCGCTGGACTGGGTCGTCGGATGCGAAGCCGTCGTGTACAAGCCGGTCGCGGTATTGAATGCGTCGCCGCGCGCAACGCATGCGGACGCGGCGCTGCGCGAGACGCTGTCGGTGATGTCGGCGCGCATCGTCGAACCTGCGTCGATCGCGCTGCCGATCCTCGGCAGCCAGCTCGATGCGGCCGGTATCGCCGCGCATCCGCCGTTCGCATCGGCGCTGGCCGATGCGTTGCACGCGCTGCGCGCGGCGATCGACATGCAGCCGCCACGCAACTGACGACGCGCGTTATCGCGCCCTGGGGCGCGTGGTCTTGCGCGCCGGCTTCGGCGATTTCGCCGGTTTCGCGGCCTTCGCGCGCGGCGCTTCCTTCTCGGGTTGCGCGCCGCCGCCGGCCAGATCCTCGAGCCACGCGAGCGCATCGATGTACGACAGGAATTGCTGCAGGTATTCCGGCGACAGCTCGCGCATCGTCGCGAGCGACCGGTGCACGAGGCTGTTCGAATTGAGCGGCCCCGCGTTGCGCGGCACCTGGTCGAGCGACTGGCGATACTGCTGCTCGGTGCGCACCTTCGACCATATCGTGCGGAAGTAGTCGATCAGTTCGGGATCGAGTCCGCGCCGGTCGGCCTGCGCATCGCGCGCGAGACGCTCGACGAGGCCGCCGAGCGCGCCGCGCGGGGGCATCTGCGCGGTTGCTTGCACACTCTCGCACGCAGTCGCCGCGTCGTCGGCCCGCGCGACGATCTCCGCAAAACCGTCCAGCAGCGTCGCGAGACGCGCATCGAGCAACGCGCGCGCATCGCCTTCCAGCGCGGCCACGCGCCTTTCGAGCGCGTCGAGCCGATGGAAGCGCACCGGGTCGAGCCGATCGGCGCCCTGCTCGCGCCAGGCGTCGAGCATTGCGCGTACCTGCGTCGCGTCGCCCGTCACTTCGCACGCCCTCCGTTCGACGCGGTCTTGCGCGGCACCGGCGCGATTTCCACGCGGCGGTTCTTCGCGCGGCCTTCATCGTCCGCGTTCGAGCTGACCGGCTGTTCGGAACCGAACGCGGCCGCGAACACCGACGATGCAGGCACGCCCGCATCGATCAGCGCGCGCGTGACGGTCAGCGCACGCTTGGCCGACAGTTCCCAGTTGTCCGCGAACTGGCGGTTGCCGGCGCGCACTTGCTGATCGTCGGCGAAGCCGCTGATCATCAGGATCTCGTCGCGCGTCTTCAGGTACGCGGCCAGCGGGCCGGCCAGCGTCTTCAGCAGATCGCTGCCCGCGGGCTGCAACTGATCGGAATTCAGCGCGAACAGCACGTTGCCGCTGATGCCGATGCGGCCGTTCACGAGCGTCACGCGGCCGGCCGCAAGCGGCCCGGCGAGCGCCTGTTCGAGCGACTTGCGCTGCTGCGCCTCCTGCTGACGCGCACGCACGGCCTCCTCGAGCTTCGACGTGAGCTGCAGCTGCATGCCGATCACGCCGACGAGGATCAGCACGAACGCACCGAGCAGCACCGACATCAGGTCGGCGAACGCGGGCCACACCGGCGCGGAAGGCGCGCCGTCGTCGATTTCGTCGTGCATGCGTTACGCTCCGACCGATGCCCGCCGCCCGGCGAGATGCTGCAGGTCTTCGACGATCTGCTTCTGCGACATCATGCTCAGGTCGATCACCTCGCGCGCCTGCGCGACGTAGTACTCGAGCTGCTCGTCGCTGCGCGCGAGCGATTTCTCGAGCGCGGCCTCGATGCGCTGCAGATGGGTCAGCAGCTTGTCGTTCGACTCGCCGAATACCTGCACGGCCGCGCCGAACGCATCGCCTAGGCTCGCGACCTCGACGGCGCCCGCCGTCACCTGCGCGGCGACCGAATCGAGCTTGCGCGTTTCGGCATCGACGGTGTCGTTGAAGCGCGCGCCGACGCGATCGAGCAAATCGGCCGACGTGCTGACGAGTGCGTCGATCGCGGTGCGTTGCTCGGTCGACGCGTGGTTGACCGCGCCGAGCAGCGTTTCGAGCGTCGCGAGCAGGCGGCCGCGCTCCTCGAGCATCTCGGTGTCGCGCACCATGCTGTCGGACAGGCGCTGGCGCAGCTCGGCGACGACGTCGGCCGCGGCCTTCGGTGCTTCCGACGCAGCCTGCACGAGGCGCGAGATTTCGTTGATCGTATCGCTCGCATGCACCTGCGCCTGCGCGGTGATGTCGTTCGCGGTGCGGGTCAGCGTGTCGCAGATGTCCTGCTGGCGCGTTTCGGCCTGCGCGCTCGTCCGCGCCCATTCGTCGCGCAGCGCGGCAGCCATCGCGGCGAGCGAGGCGTTCCAGGCGGACAGACGTTCTTCGTCGCGTGCGGCCAGTTGCGCTTGCAGGCCCGTGTGCGAATCGCGGATCGTCGACAGCAAATCGTTCGAGCGTTGCTCGAAGGTCGCCGCCTGTGCGGTCAGCTCGCGGGTGGTCTGCGCGAGGGCGTCGCAGATTTCCTGCTGACGGCCTGCGCTATGCACGCCTGCGCGTTGCCATTCGTCGCCAAGCTTCGTCGCCATTTCCGCGAGCGAGGCGTTCCACGTCGACAGACGTTCTTCGTCGCGTGCGGCCAGTTGCGCTTGCAGGCCCGTGTGCGAATCGCGAATCGTCGACAGCAGGTCGTTCGAGCGTTGTTCGAACGTCGCGGCCTGTGCGGTCAGCTCGCGGGTGGTCTGTGCGAGGGCGTCGCAGATTTCCTGCTGACGGCCTGCGCTATGCACGCCTGCGCGTTGCCATTCGTCGCCAAGCTTTGTCGCCATTTCCGCGAGCGAGGCGTTCCACGTCGACAGACGTTCTTCGTCGCGCGCCGCGAGTTGCGTTTGCAGGCCCGTATGCGAATCGCGGATCGTCGACAGCAAATCGTTCGAGCGTTGCTCGAACGTCGCCGCCTGTGCGGTCAGCTCGCGGGTGGTCTGTGCGAGGGCGTCGCAGATTTCCTGCTGACGGCTTGCGCTATGCGCGCCGGCGCGCTGCCACTCATCGCCGAGCTTCGCGGCCATCGCGGCAAGCGAAGCGTTCCACGCGGACAGACGCGCTTCGTCGCGTGCGGCCAGTTGCGTCTGCAGGTCCGCATGCGACTCGCGCATCGACGCAAGCGTCGCGCCCGAGTGCCGCTCGAACGTCGCGGCGGCTTCGCCCAGCGCGCGTGCATGCTGGCCGGCCAGCGTCTCGCCGACCTGCTCCTGACGTGCAAGCGCGTCGCGCCACGCATCGGACAAGCGGGTTTCGGTCGATTCGAGGCGCGTCGCGACGCCGTCGAGCAGGTCCGTCGAGCGCTGTGCAAAAGTGTCGGTGAACTGGCCGAGCGTCGTCTGCAACTGCTGCGCGACGGCGTCGCCGGCCCGGCGCTGCGCGTCGATCGCGCGGTTCCAGACGGCCGTCACGTCGCCGGTGGTCTTCTCGAAGCCGTCGGTCAGCCCGTCGAGCTGGCGCTGCACGGCGCCCGTCACGGTGTCGCGCAGCGCGGCCATCTCCTGCGCGAGCCCGGTCATCGTCGCCGCGACGACCGGCTGCAACGCGGCCCCGGCCACGCGCGCGCTTTCGGCCGCGCTCTCCTTCAATGCGTCGCCGACGTTCGACGCGAGGCCCGCATACGCACGCTCGGTGCGCTCGAAGAACGCCTGCTGGCTTTCGATCTGGCGGTCGTGCAGCGCAACGCTGCGCGCCTCGAGCGTCGCCATCATCGTCTGCAGCCGGTCGACCAGCGCCGGCATCACGTCGGCCTGGCGCTGCAGCAGCCGGAACGATTCGTCGCGCTGGTGCGCGGACGAATGCACGCGCAGCGTCGTCGCGATCTTCGCGTCGAGCTGCTGGCCCGCGTCGATCCGCTCGCGGCGCACGAGCGCGGACAACAGGCCGAGCATCGCGGATGTCGCCACGCCGGCGATCGACGTGCCGAACGCAAACCCGAGCCCCTTCACCGGCGCGATCAGCGATGCGCGGATCGCGTCGAGATCGGTCGCGCTTTCGAGCGCGGCGCCCGTGCCCTTCAGCGTGACGACCATCCCGAGCAGCGTGCCGAGCATGCCGAGCAGCACGAGCAGGCCGACGAGATACGGCGTGAGCGCCGGGCCGGGCAGCGCGACGCGCGCGCCCTCGACACGTGCACGCACGGCGCCGCGCAGGCCCGGGTGCAGCGTATCGAGCCACGTGTCGAGCCTGGCGGGCGGCTCGGTCAGGCCGGCCACCGCGTGCGACAGCGTGGCGGTCGCCTGGCGGTAGCGTTGCAGCTCCCACGCACCGGCGACGTAGCACGCGCCGATCAGCAGCGTGACGGCCGCCGCGAGCGGGTTCGACGCGGCATAGCCGGCGCCGATCCAGCACACTGCGAGCAAGCCGGCGATGAAGACAACGAGATCGAGACGAATTCTGGACATAGCGTATTGATTAGCAGGTACGAAGGGCCGCGAGCAGCCCGTCTACCGTTTGAAACCGGACTTCGAGTTCGGCGAGCAGGATGCCTTGCATCTCGTCGCGGAACGTGTCGAGCCACGTGCCGGGCACGATCGCCGCGGCGGACGGCACATCGGCCGCGGCCGCACCATCGCCATCGGCCGCTGCCTGCGCAGCGGCGAGCGCCTGCCGCTCCGCGTCGCGCAGCCGCTCGAAACGCGTGCCGAGCAGCGCGGCCACGGCGGACAGCAAGCTGCGCTCGCGGGCGCCGAGCACGCGTTCCATGATCGCGTCGAGCGCCGCGAGCCGCGCCATTCCGGACGAGCGCGCGGCGAGCGCGACCCGCAGGCGGCCGCGCAACTGGCCGATCGCGGTCTCCATCTCCTGTTGCAGGGACAGACAGCGTTGACGGAAGTCCGCGAAATCGGCCGTGTCGGCAGGTGGCGGCGGCATCTCGCCGGGGCGCCGCCGCGTGCGCGGGCGATTGGCGGTCGTGATCGCCTGCGCGAGTTCGTGGCGCACGCGCGCGCAGTCGCGCTCGGCGTCGTAACCACGCACGCCGGCCGCGACGCCGGGCGGGCTCGCACTGAGCGCGGACGACAACGTGATCGCGTCGGTCCAGCCAAGCCACTGGCTCAGGCGGTCCGACAGCGTCTGCCGTGATTCCGCGACGTCGGCATCGGTCAGGCGCGCGAGCAGCCGGACGAGCGTCGGACCGCTCAGCGCCGGGCGCGGGGGAGCTTGCACCATGCTGCAAACCGTCAAAAAAGGCAGCAGTTTACACGTCGTCGGGAGGTCGACCGCCAGAATCGGGGAAGCGGCCGGATTCGGCATACCGCGCAACGGGCGCGAATGCCCGCCGCACAAGGCTCGCGGGTCGACGGTGGGGGTGTGGAGTGTGCCGGTGCGATGCAGGCGACGCCGATGGCCGCCTGCCGAAACTGCTCCGCTATCGCCGCGGCCCACGGTCGGCATGGCCGGCGACGTTCGCTGAATCAGGATTCGGTCACCCGCGTGCGACGCCCGCGCGGCACCCGCCGGGGAGATGCGTGCCCGAGGCAGGCCGCCGCGGCGGGGGGCTTGCCGGGCACGTCATCGGCCATGAAACAAACCGGGCATCCGCCCGGCGATACCGCCGTCGCCGTCCGTCAGATGCCCGCCTTCGGCGCGTTCAGGATCAGCCGCAACCCGAGCAACGTGATCGCGCCGGCCGCGACGCGGTCGACCCACTTCTTCGCGCGCAGGTAGAGCTCGCGCGGACGGCGCGTGGAGAAGCACAGCGCGACGATCGTGTACCAGCCGAATTCGACGCCGAACACGAGCGGCGGCAGCGCCAGGTAGCACCACAGCGGCGGATGCTGCGGCAGGAGCGCGGCGAAGATGCTGCCGTACCAGATGGCCGTCTTCGGGTTGCTCAGCTGGGTCGTGAGGCCCGTCCAGAACGACTTGCGCGCGCTGCCGGCGACGCCGGCCTGCGGATCGTCCATCGCGATCGGCCGGTCGGCGCCGCGCCAGATCTTCGACGCCATGTAGATCAGATACGCGCCGCCCGCCAGCTTGAGCCCCACGTACAGCCATTCGACCGCCTGCAGCAGCGTGTAGAGCCCGGCCAGCGCGACGCCGCCAAACGCGATCCCGCCGACGCCCATGCCGAGCGCGGTGGCAAGCCCGTCGCGGCGCGACAGCCCGATCGAGTTGCGGGCCACCAGCACGAAGCTCGGGCCCGGAATCATCGCGCCAAGCCACAGCGCGGCCAGAATGGCGAGTACGGCAGCCGATGCAGTCATCGAAGTCTCCTGGAACAGTGACGCCGATGCGCCGGCGCCTGCGCGTCGTTTCCCGACGGTGAGGCCGATGATTCTGGCACGCTTCGCGGACCACCGAAAGCGTCCGCGCGCTGTTATGCTGGCTGCCGTTCCCGCCCTCCCGCACCGCCGCCATGATCGAGATCCGCGCCGCCCGCTATCCGGACGATGCCGCCGCCGTCGAAGCGATCTTCCGCGAGTACATCGCAAGCCCCGCCGTCAGCCTCGCGTTCCAGGACTACGAGCCCGAGCTCGCCGCGCTGCCGGGCAAATACGCGACGCCGCGCGGGCAACTGCTGCTCGCGTGGCACGGCGAGCGCGCGGTCGGTTGCGCGGCGTTTCGCGAAATCGACGCGGCAACGTGCGAGATGAAGCGCGTGTACGTGCGTCCCGAAGCGCGCGGACTGAACGTCGGCCGCCAGCTCGTCGAACGGCTGCTGCACGATGCGAAGGCGGCCGGCTATGCGCGGATGTGTCTCGACGTGCTGCCCGAGTTCGTCGCTGCAAGGCAACTGTATGCATCGCTCGGCTTCACGCCCGCGCCGCCCGTCGCGTTCAATCCGGTGCCGGGCACCGAATTTCTCGGCAAGGCTCTGTGATGGGTGCGGTGCGCGCGCCGGCCGCGGCGGTTCGCCGGGCTCTCGTTCCGTTTTTCGCCGCGTGGTGCTGCCATGCACACGCGGCCCCGCCACTGCCGCCGTCGGTCGCCGCGCAACTGCCGGCCGGCTACCTGCCGTTCGTCGCGCAGACGGGGCCGGCGCTCGCCGACGGGCGGCACAGCCTGCTCGTCGTCGTGCATCGCGCGGTGGATACGCGCGAGCGGCCGTCGCCGCGCCCGTTGCTCATCTACGAGGAACAGGCCGACCACACGTACCGGCTCACCGCGCGCAACGACAGCGTCGTGCTCCACGCGAACGACGCGCTGCAGTGCGACCCGTTCGATCCGGAAGACGCCGCCGACGGCGGGATCGCGGTGAAGGGGCGCTATTTCACGGTGCAGAACGACGTCGCGTGCGGGCAGCACTGGAGCGACTACGTGACGTTCCGCTACGACCCGCGCACGCATGGTTGGGTGTTCGCCAGCCAGATCTACACCGAATCGTTCCCGCTCGAGCCCGACAAGCCCGATTTCGTCAGCTCGGTGCGCGCCGATGCGCACCGGCCGGTGTCGTTCAGCCAGTGGCAACGCAAGGAATGAAGACTGCGCGCGGCGCGTTGTAATGCCGGCGCCTTCCTTCAACGCGATACGTCCCCGCCGCGCCGCACTCGCGAGCGCACGCCAACGGGTCTACCATAGGCGCTCGTCGCCGTTCGGGCGCGCCGGCGCGGCATGCGGCTTGCGCACGCCCCCTTCCCACGTTGAACCCGCGCAGGAGGACGTCATGACGCAACACTTCGACGCGATCGTCATCGGCACCGGGCAGGCCGGGCCGCCGCTCGCCGCGCGGCTCGCCGGCGCCGGCATGAAAGTCGCGATCGTCGAGCGCGGCCGCTTCGGCGGCACCTGCGTCAACACCGGCTGCATCCCGACCAAGACGCTGATCGCGAGCGCTTACGCCGCGCAGCTCGCCCGGCGCGCCGAAGAATACGGCGTGTCGGCCGGCCCCGTGAGCGTCGACATGAAAGCCGTGAAGGCGCGCAAGGACCGGATTTCCGGCCGCTCGAACCACGGCGTCGAGCAATGGGTACGCGGGCTCGACAACACGACCGTATTTCAGGGCCATGCCCGCTTCGAGCGCGCCGACGCGGTGCGCGTGGGCGACGCGCTGCTCGAGGCGAACCGCATCTTCGTCAACGTCGGCGGGCGCGCGCAGATTCCGCAGATGCCGGGGCTCGACTCGGTGCCGTACCTGACCAACTCGACGATGATGGACGTCGACTTCCTGCCCGAGCATCTCGTGATCATCGGCGGCAGCTACGTCGGGCTCGAATTCGGCCAGATGTATCGCCGCTTCGGCTCGCAGGTCACGATCGTCGAGAAGGGCGCGCGGCTGATCCATCGCGAGGACGAGGACGTATCGCAAGCGGTGCGCGAGATTCTCGCGAACGAAGGCATCGACGTGCAGCTCGACGCGAACTGCCTGAACGCGCGGCGTGACGGCGACGGCATCGTGGTCGGTCTCGACTGCACGGGCGGCGGCCGCGAAGTCGCGGGCTCGCATCTGCTGCTCGCGGTCGGCCGCGTGCCGAACACCGACGATCTCGGGCTCGAGCGGGCCGGTGTCGCGACCGATGCGCGCGGCTACATCACAGTCGACGAACAATTGCGCACCAGCGTGCCCGGCATCTGGGCGCTCGGCGACTGCAACGGGCGCGGCGCGTTCACGCACACCGCGTACAACGACTACGAGATCGTCGCGGCCAACCTGCTCGACGGCGATCCGCGCAAGGTATCCGATCGCATCGCCGCGTACGCGATGTACATCGATCCGCCGCTCGCCCGCATCGGCATGACACTTGCGGAAGCGAGGCAGACCGGCCGTCGGCTGCTGGCCGGCACGCGCCCGATGACGCGCGTGGGCCGTGCCGTCGAAAAAGGCGAGAGCCAGGGCTTCATGAAGGTGATCGTCGACGCGGACAGTCACGCGATTCTCGGCGCGGCGATCCTCGGCGTGACGGGCGACGAAGTCATCCACGGGATGCTCGACGTGACGGCCGCGGGCGCGCCGTATACGACGATCAGCCGCGCGATGCACATCCACCCGACCGTGTCGGAGCTCGTGCCGACGTTGCTGCAGGATCTGCATCCGGTCGGGTGACGACAGCGACAGGCGGCTCGCGCGCGCCCCGTCAGCCTTCGAAATACCGCGGCCGGTCGATGTCGGCGACCAGGCCCGGCTGCCGCGGTGCCCAGTCGAGCCACGCACGCGTGCGCTCGCTCGTTGCGGGCGCATCCATCCCCGCGAACATCGCGAACCAGCCGAAGTGTTCGCCGGCCTGCTCCGCCGATTTCGCGACCACCGGGACGTCGAGCCTGCGGCCGATCACTGCCGCGATCTCGCGGAACGGCACCCCCGTATCGTCGACCGCGTGATAGCGCGCACCGGCCGCACCGCGTTCGACCGCGAGCCGGTACACGCGCGCCGCATCGAGCCGATGCACGGCCGGCCAGCGGTTGCCGCCGTCGCCGACGTAGACCGATGCGCCCTTTTCCCGCGCGAAAGCAATCAGGCGCGGCACGAAGCCGTGATCGCCGTCGCCATGCACGGACGGCGGCAGCCGCACGACCGACGCATGCACGCCGCGCGCGTGCAGCGCGACCGCCGTCGCCTCCGACGCCCGCGGATAGACCGCCGACACCGGCACGTGCGGATCGTCCTCGGTCGCCGCGCGGCCGGGCGCGACGAGCGCGAGACCCGACGTCACGATCAACGGACGCGCCGAGCCCGCGAGCACGTCGCCGATCGTTTCGATCGCGCGGCGGTCGAGTTCGCAGTTTTCCGCGAAGCGCGAGAAGTCGTGATTGAATCCCGTGTGGATGACCGCGTCGGCGGCTTGCGCACCGCGCGTCAGGCTGTCGTGATCTTCCAGCGATCCGCGCTGGACTTCGGCGCCCGCGGCCGCGACCGACGCGGCGGCCGCGTCGGAACGCGCGAGGCCGAGCACCGAATGCCCGGCCGCCAGCAACTCGGCGACGACCGCGGAACCGACGAACCCCGATGCCCCCGTAACAAAGACACGCATGTTCAGCACCTCCGGATGAAATGGAGGGCTTACTATCTGTCGACCGCCGCGCGCAGTGAAGACGTGACGGTTTACCGGTAAACGAACCAACAGGCTATGGCAGACGCACCCGACAACCTGCTCGGCGCGTACCTTCGGGACCGCCGCGAGAAACTCGACCCGGCGGCGCTCGGGCTGCCGGCCGCGCGCCGCCGCACGCCGGGCCTGCGGCGCGAGGAAGTCGCGCAGCGCGCGCACGTGAGCGCCGCGTGGTACACGTGGCTCGAACAGGGGCGCGGCGGCGCGCCGTCCGCCGACGTGCTCGACCGGCTCGCCCGCGCGCTGCTGCTCAACGACGCGGAGCGCGAGCATCTGTTCCTGATCGGCCTCGGCCATCCGCCCGAGGTGCGCTATCACGCGAGCAGCAGCGTGACGCCGCGCCTGCAGCACGTGCTCGATTCGCTCGACGCGAGCCCCGCGATCATGCGTACCGCGACGTGGGACGTCGTCGCATGGAACGACGCGGCAGCCGCGACGCTGACCGACTACGCGACGCTGCCGCCGCCCGCGCGCAACATCCTGCGGCTGATCTTCGTCGACGCCGGCGTGCGCGACGCGCAGCCGAACTGGGAGCGCGTCGCGCGGTTCGCGGTGGGCGCGTTTCGCGCCGACATCGCACGCGGCGGCGCGACGCGGACCGTGCAGGCGTTCGTCGACGAGATGCGCGCGACGAGCGCCGAATTCGACGCGATGTGGCGCGACCACGACATCCGTTCGCACGACGAAGGCACGAAGGAAATCCGTCATCCGCAGGCCGGCCGGATCGCGCTCGAATACTCCGCATTCTCGGTGACCGGCCGCCCGGACCTGAGCCTCGTGATCTTCACGCCCGCGTCGGCGGCCGATCGTGCGCGGATCCAGACGCTCGTCGCGGCGCGGAAGCAGGCCCCTGCCGCATAGCGCCGCGCGAAACCGCACGCCCCGCGGGCCGCTTCCATCCGGCCCCGTAACACCGCGCCAATCCATCGCATTCCGCACTGATACCCAGTCGAATATTTAATTTTCCCCTGGCGGGGCGCGCCTTTACCCTTTCGGCATCGCATCACAGGGCCTGCGGCCCACCCTGGAGCATTCCGTTGACCGACCCTGGCACCGCCCAAGCCGTTCCCCGCCCGCACGCAGCTTCCGCGTCCTATGGCGCGCTCGCGCTGCTGGTGCTGGCCGGCCTCAACCTGCGTCCGTTCCTGACCGCGTTCGGCCCCGTGCTCGACCTCGTGCGCGCCGACACGGGCCTCGGCTTTCGCGCGGCCGCGCTGCTGACCACGCTGCCGTTCGTGCTGATGGGCGTCGTGGCCGGCATCGGCGTCGGGCTGGCGCGCCGCATCGGCGAACAGCGCGCGCTGACCGGCGCGCTGGCGCTGATCGCCGCCGGTTGCACCGCCCGCCTGTGGACGGGCAGCAGCACCGGGCTGATCGTCACGGCGATCGCCGCCGGCGCGGGCGTCGCGGTGGTCCAGTCGCTCGCGCCGGGCCTCGCGAAACGCTGGTTCGTCGACCGGCTGCCGCTCGCGATGGGCCTCTATTCGGCCGCGCTGGTCGGCGGCGGCGCATTCGGCGCGGTCGCGAGCCCTTGGCTCGCCGCGCACGGCGGCTGGCATCTGTCGCTCGCCGTGTGGGCCGTGCCCGCCCTCGTCACGCTCGCGCTGTGGCGCGCGAAGGCGCCGCACGACACCGCGCATGCGGCAGCGGTATCGGCGCCCGTCGCCGCGTTCGCGCGGATTCCGCGCGCATGGCAGCTCGCGCTGTTCTTCGGCCTCAGCAACAGCGGTTACGCAAGCCTGGTCGCGTGGCTGCCCGCGTTCTATCGCAACGTCGGCATGAGCCCGCAGGCGAGCGGCAACCTGCTCGCGTGGATGGCGCTGTTCCAGGCGGCCGGCGCGCTCGCGATGCCGATGCTCGCGAAACGGGCGCACGATCGCCGCCCGGTGCTGTGGCTCACGCTCGCGCTGCAGACGGCCGGCTTCGTCGGCTTCGCGACGATGCCTGCACTCGCGCCGTGGGCGTGGGTCGCGAGCGCCGGCCTCGGGCTCGGCGGCTTCTTCTCGATGAGCCTGATCGTCACGCTCGACCACCTGCCGGATGCGCGGCTCGCTGGTGCGCTCGCCGCGTTCGTGCAGGGCATCGGCTTCCTGACCGTCGCGTCGAGCCCCTGGCTGATCGGCTGGCTGCGCGACGCGGGCGGCGGCTTCGCGGTCGCGTGGTGGATGCACATCGGCGTGATCGCCTCGATGGCCGCGTTGAACGCGACGTTCTCCCCTGCCGGCTACCGGCGCAGCATGGCGCGCATCACCGGCGCCTCGCACTGAACCGGATTCCCTGACCCGGACGGACGCCGGCATCGTCCGGCGACCGGCCACCGCCCGCTGCACGGCCGGGCGCGGGCGGTCACGCCAATCGGCCGCAGTATCGCTTCACCTCAAACAAAACCAGCCGGTAAATGGAGACAACCATGAAAAAGCTCGTCATGGCCGTCGCGCTCGCGCTGACGGCAGGCGCCGCAGCCGCGAAGGACCCTGCCGTCCTGCGCCTCGGCGTCGATCCCAGCTATGCGCCGTTCGAATCGCTCGCGCCCGACGGCAAGCTCGTCGGCTTCGACATCGACCTGGGCAACGCGATCTGCGAACGCATGAAGGTGCGCTGCGTGTGGGTCGAGAATGCGTTCGACGGGATGATCCCCGCGCTGAAGGCGCGCAAGTTCGACGGCGTGCTGTCGTCGATGAGCGTGACGGAGAAGCGCCTCGCGCAGATCGCGTTCACGGACAAGATCAACAACGTGCCGCCGCGGCTCGTCGCGCGGCGCGGCTCGAACCTGCAGCCGACGCCCGCGTCGCTGGCCGGCAAGAGCGTCGGCGTCGAGCAGGGTACGACGCAGGAAACCTATGCGCGCACGTACTGGGAACCGAAGGGCGTGATCGTGCGCACGTACCAGACGCAGGATCTCGTCTACCAGGACCTGCTGTCGGGGCGGCTCGACGCATCGCTGCAATCGTCGGTACAGGCGGACCTCGGTTTCCTGAAGACGCCGAAGGGCGCGAACTTCGCGTTCGCGGGGCCTGCGCTGCACGATCCGAAGACGCTGGGCGTCGGCTCGGCGATCGGCATGCGCAAGGACGACGATGCGCTGCGCATGCAAATCAACCAGGCGCTCGCGAGCCTGATTCAGGACGGTACGTATCAGCGGATCGCGAAGAAGTATTTCTCGTTCGATATTTACAACTGACGAACGCGAGCGGAAGACGCCGAGCGGCGTCGTGCGCGCACGCACGACGCCGCTTCTTCGTTCGTCGTTTCAGGTAGTCGAGCCGTCGAGGCCGTGCGGCCGTGCATTACGCCGCCGTCGCCAGCAAATTCGTTGCAAACGACTTCGCATGCGCGACGGCCTCTTGTGCATCGGGGAAGACGCCAAGCTCGTCCCAGTGCTCTTCGGCCGCGTAGGTTCCCTTCACCGCGAGCGCGCGCTGCACGCGCAGCTGCGCCGCATATCTGCCGTCGTCCAGCGGTCGGGCCACCGCGATGATCCGGTGCGGCAGACTGGTGCCCTCGGGCTGGACCAGCTCGACAGGGCCGCCGACTGCGCCGATATCCTTCAACGCGTTCCTCGTCTTGCAGTCCGGGCAGTAGAAGCACCAGCCCGGGTCCTCCTGGCGGGACCTGACCTGCCCTCGAGCCAGCACGGCACGGCATTCAACGTTTTCGCAGATGAACGGCATGGCAGTCTCCGAAGTTGTTTGACGGAAATCCTAGCATGTCCGTCGGCGCTCAACCATCCGCATTGGCCGTGCCGGTGCGTCGGCCCGGCATGCCGGTCGGCGCATCGTCGCAGCTTGCGATCGCCTTGCGCCACGCGGCGCGTTCGACCGGACACGGGCGCTCAGACGTCGTAGCCGGCATTGCGCATCAACTGGCGCGACACGTCGCCGCGCGCGCCCTCGGCATCGTATTGCGCGCGCAGCCTCGCGTCCGCCTTGCGGGACACGCCGCGGGACATGGCCACAACGATCCCGAAAAAGGCGGCGACAAAGAAAACGATCAGCATCATGTTGCTCCTGACTGGCCGGACCGGAGAGGGCCACGACGTTGGCGGCGGCCTGCCTCGGCAAGCCACGCCGGTGGCGCCTGATGCCGCGCTGCGCGCTATCCGGTCCCGGAGGACAATACCCTCGCGCACATCCGTCAGAGGGGGTTCGCCATGATCAAGTTCCAGCCCGACGGGTGGCATACCGTTACGCCGCGTATCGTCGTAAGCGATCCGAAAAATCTCGTCGACTTCATCAAAGCGGTGTTTCCGGCGCAGGGCGAATGCCGCGCGGGACTGCCGGCCGAAATCAGGATCGGCGATTCGGTCGTGATGGTCAGCGGCGGCGACGGGCTCCGCGATCCGATGGCGGCGTTTCTGTACGTCTATGTCGAGGACGTCGATGCGACCTATCGGCGTGCCGTCGCGGCCAGCGCCGTGTCGCTCGAAGCGCCGGCCGACATGCCGTACGGCGACCGGCGAGCGATGGTGAAGGATGCGTGGGGGAACATCTGGCAGATTGCGACGCACCGGCGCGATCTGTCGGTCGACGAGATACGTGCGCGGCTGGCCGACGGCGGGTAGTCGATGATCCGGCAAGCTGCGGACAGCTTTCAACCTCCACGTCGCCACCGGGTTTCATCAATCCGGCTGAATGCTTTTAGTCAGCGTCTCGATGGTCAGGCCGGCGTCGCGTGGAATACCGACGCCTGCGTTTATCGGGTACCCCGTCACGTGCCCCGTTCGCACATAGCCTCGTCGCAGGTAGAAATCGATCAGTTCACGGCGCGCCGACAACACTGTCATGACCGCCTTCGCGAGATGCCAGCGGCGACTCGCGAATTGCTCGGCCTCGTTCAACAACCCCTTGCCGAGCCCGCGATCCTGCGCGGAGGGCGATACGGCCAGCGTGCCGATATACGCGGTGTCGTCGTTCGCGCGCACTTCTATGCATCCGGCCAGCGCGCCGCGCGTCGCCGCGACGATCAATACCGAATCCTGCGCCTGCAACGTTTCGAGAAGTTGCACCGGCCCGATGCGCGCGCCATCGACGAGCGCCGCTTCGTGCGTCCATCCGGCCGCGCCGGCAGCGGGACGGTAGGCCGCGTTGATCAGTTCGACCAGCGCATCGACGTCGTGTTGCGTCGCGAGCCGGTAGTTGACGGCATCGGTCGAACCTGTTGTCTTGCTCATTGCAACCGCTCCGTTCCTGTTGTCGGTTTTCATCGTGAAGATCCGGCAGCGTGCTCATGCTCGAGCCACGCTGTCGAGCACTGTCGGCAATCCGTCGGCGCGTGTCAACCGCGCGGCCGCCGATCCGGCGACGGTCAGCCCGGTGTCCGGCATCGATCCATCGCGGATGGCGATGAATCCCGCGGTCGGCTGTTTCTCCGAACTGCGCGCGAAGGCGGCCGTGCTGTTCCCCGCATACCGGCACGCGATCGACGCGCTGGAATCTTGAGGAAATGGGAAACCAAACCACCGTCGCCGAGACGACGACAAACACCATTGCGGAATCGCAGACGTTCGCGGATGTTGACCTGCGACCGATCTGCGCGAACATGGCCGACTCGGAATTTCAGGCTGCTGGGGAGGGGCCGCTTATCCAAATCGCGAACGGCGCTACGGGCCGGAAATCAAAAGCCCGCCGCCAGACCGGGCTTCGTTCATACTGCCGTCGCGAACTTCACGGCGTTCGCGGCAAACTCGTCACCGCGGTCGAGCGCGTCAATACGATCATGAACGAAACCAGCATCGCATTCGACAAGCAATCGTCGGGCATCAAGCCTGCCGATACCTCACCGCGCGGCCGGTCGCTCAGTAGCGACTGCGCCCCCACAGCGTCTTCGGCTCGTCGAGCAGATGACGCAACCCGCTGCGCTCGATCATCAGATCGGCCACTTCGCTCACGCGCTCGAGAATCTCCCCTTCGTCGACCGACAACACGCGTCGATCCTCCATCAGCACCCGGCCGCCGACCATCGTCATGCACACGTCGGCGGCGTTCGCAAAACACGTCACGCGATACACGGGCATGTTCATCGGCATCATGTGCGGGCGGAACAGGTCGACGAGAATGACGTCCGCGAGCTTGCCGACTTCGAGCGAGCCGATCTCGCGATCGAGCGACAGCGCCTTCGCCGCGTCGATCGTCACCATCTCCAGCACCTTGCCGTGCGGCAGCACGTCCGGATCGCGGAAGTGACGGCGGTGGTAATGCATGCACTGCCACATGTGACGGAACATGTCGTAGCCGCGATCGGGTGCCGCGCCGTCCGACGCGATCGCCACCGTCACGCCCGCATCGATCAGCTCGGGCACCGGGCAGCGCCCGATGATCGACATGATCGCGCTCGGGTTGTGGATGATCGCGGTGCCGGTTTCGACGCACGCGGCGATGTCGTCGTCGGTCAGGTCGATGCTGTGCGACATGAACGACGTCGGGCCGAGCAACCCCAGCTCGCGATGCGCGAACGCGAGCGTGCCGGCGCGGTGGCCATCCTGCGTGAAGGTCAGGCCGCGCTCGCGCGCCAGCGCGCCGTAGCGGGCCGCCTGGTCGCGGAAATCGCGTTCGTATTGCGCAAGCTCCGGGTCGTGCTCGGACGCGTACACGGGCAGCGTCAGCGCGATCCGGATCCGGCCGTCCGCATCGCCGTGGCACGCGTCGACGATGTCTTCGCATACGCCGTACATCGTGTCGAAATCGATGTCGCGCGTGTCGCTGCCGTCCGGCGCATGGCGCGTGTACGCACGCGGTGCGGGCGGCCGCGACGGGCCGACCGCGACGATCGAACGCGTGCCGGTGCGCACCACCGCATCGCAATGGCGTCGCGCGTAGACGGGATCGTCGACGCGCATGATCGAATTGCCGCCGCCGAGCAGCGACACGCCTGTCGTCACGCCGGCCTTCAGCCGTTCGAGCGCCGCGAGATGCGATTCGGTTTCCCAGAACGCTTCGTCCGATGCGCGCGTATAGATCGTTTCGGCCGCGGCCGACCAGGCATCGCCGTCCGCGCCGCCGATCGTGCGCAGCATCGCGTGGCCCGCGTGCGCGTGGGAATCGATCAGGCCCGGCAGCACGGCCTTGCGGCGTGCATCGATCGTGCGCGCGGCACGGTAGCGTGCCTGCAATTCGGCGGTGTCGCCGACGGCGACGATGCGATCGCCGTTGACGGCCACCGCGCCGTTCTCGATCACGCGCCGCTGCGGGTCCATCGTGATCACGCAGCCGTGTGCGATCAGGGTGTCGATTGCTTCGCGTTTGTCCTCGGTAGTCATCGCTGGATGTCCTGTCCTGATTCGAAATGATGCGGGTGCCGCCGCATGGAAAAACCGCCGTGCGGCAGCCCGGCGGCCTGGCGACTGCACGCCGCACGGGTTGTTACGCAGAGCGGGCCGGCGCGGCGATCCGCGCCTTCAGCTTGCGCTGCGCCGCGCTGATCGCGATGAATACCACCGCGTTCACGGCGAGCGCGACGAGCCCGGGGTTGATCGACGTGATCGTGCTCGATGCGCCCGGGAACAGCGACGCGAGCGTCACGCCATAGTAGTTGGTCATCGCGATCACGATCGCGCCGGCGACGATCCCCGCGAACGCGCCTTCGCGCGTGCCGAACGGCCGCTTCAGGAAGCTCGACGCGAGCATCGGCACGAGCTGCGTCAGCAGGCTCGACGAGAAGATCGCGAGCGTGACGAAAGTCGCTCCGCCGCGCAGCACGAAGTACACGACCACCAGCGTGAAGATCGGCAGTGCGATCCGCGCGACGCGCGTCACCTCGCGGTCGGTCGCATGCGGCGCGAAGCCTTCGCGGTAGATGTTGCGTGCGATCGTCGTCGATGCGTTCAGCATGATCAGCGAGCCCGGCACCAGCGCGGTCAGCAGGCCCGTTCCGCCGACGATGCCGACGAACCAGGCGGGGAACGTCTGCTTCACGAGACGCAGCAGCGCGAGATCGGTCTGCGCGCCTTCGAGCCCGTGCACCGTCATCACGGCCGCGAAGCCGACGAGGAACAGGAACACGATCAGCACCTGGTACAGCGGCATCAGGATCACGTTGCGGCGCAGCGCGCGTTCGTCCTTCGCGACGTAGATCGCGGTGAAGCCGTGCGGATACAGGTAGTAGCCGAGCGACGTGAGCAGGATCGTCGAGTTGTACCAGCTCAGGTTGAAGCCGTGCTCCGGCATGCGCAGCAGCTCCGGATGCGCGGCGTCGATCTTCGCGAACATCTCGCCGAGGCCGCCGTAGTAATGCATCGGCAGGTACAGGCCGAGAAAGATCGCGATCGCGAGGATCAGCACGTCCTTGAAAATCGCGATGCTCGCCGAGCCGTGGATGCCCGACACGACCATGTAGACCGCCATCAGCGTCGCCGCGATCCAGATCGCGGCCGCTTGCGGAATCAGCCCGTACGACATCTCCGACACGATCACGCCGAGGCCGCGCAGCTGGATCATTAGCAGCGACACCATCGCGAACACCGCGACGATCGACACCAGCACGCCGATCGCGCGGCTGTCGTACTTCGCCGCGAAGTAGTCGGCGAACGACACGAGCCCGCGCGCCTTCGCGTAGCGCCAGATCGCCGGCAGCATCCAGTAGCCGATCACGAACGCGAGGCAGCCGTACGACAGGATGTAGAACGCGGGCACGCCCTTGCTGTAAGTCCAGCCGCTCGCGCCGAGGAACGAGAACGTCGAGAACGCCTCACCGGCCATCAGCAGGAACGTGAGCAGCGAGCCGAAGCCGCGTCCGCCGACCGCCCATTGCTCGAGCGTGAGCTTGCGGCCGCGCCGCGCCATCACGCCGATCGCGAGCGCGAACACGGCGAACGCCGCGATGATGACGATCGATGCGTTCATTGCGCGTCTCCCGTGCGGCCGTCACGCGCCGTGTCGCGCTCGTCGAGGTGGAACAGGATCGCGAGGATCGCGGCGGTCGCCGCCATCCAGGCCAGGTTCCAGACGAGCAGGAACGGCAGCCCGAACAGCAGCGGCCGCACCTCGGCAATCGAGCCGCCCGCATACATCCCGGCGAACGGCAACGCCGCCAGCAACAGTTTGAGTTTCATGTGTGTCTCCTCCGGAAGACGCGCGAACGCGTCGGAACATCAGAACTTCTGGCGAATGCCGACCACCACCGCCACTTGCGACGTCGTCGACGACGGGCTGTCGGTGCCGTCGATCCACGCGCTGCCGACACCCGACGACGCCTTCTGGTAGAAGCCGTTCACGTACACGTCGGTGCGCTTGGACAGCAGGTATTGCACGCCGGCCGACACCTGCTGATAGTGGCCGCCGTCGTCGCCGCGCGCGACCTGCGTGTACGTGTAGCCGGCCGCGGCCATCAGCGCGGGCGTGATCATGTAGCGCAGGCTGCCTTCATAGTTGTTGAAGCGCAGCGCGCCACCCGTCGCCTGGCCGAAGTTCGAGCCCGTGTACAGCAGCCCGAGCGTCGCCGGCCCGATCGCGTAGCTGCCGCCCGCGCCCCAGATCTGCTGGCGCACCGCGCTCGACAGGCCGGCGCCGAACACCGACGCCGAGGCGGGAAAGTAGTTGTCCGATGCAACGGCACCCGCAGCGCTCGCCGCCGGGTGATTCATCCGCGCATACGCGGCGCCCGCATTCAGCGGCCCGTTCGCATACGTCACGCCCGCGCTCCAGCTGTTGTCGTTCGCGAAGCCCGTCGAGTTCGAGAACCCGTACATCAGGTTCGCCTGCAGGCCGGCGATCGTCGGCGACACGTACTTGACCGCGTTGTTGGTGCGGAACGTGTTGTTGATGTCGTCGTTGTCGAACGGGTGCGTCGAGTACTGCGCGAGGAAGCTGCTCATCTGCAGCGAGCCGAGGATGTCCTGCGTCGAGTTGTACTGGCGGCCGAGCGTCACCGCGCCCCAGTTCGCGCCGCTAAGGCCGACCCAGGCGGAACGGCCGAACATCCGGCCGCCCTGGCCGAGCGCGCCGTTCGCGACGTTGAAGCCGTTCTCGAGCCGGAAGTTCGCCTGCAGGCCGCCGCCGAGATCCTCGGTACCGAGCAGGCCCCAGCGCGGGCCCGATTCGTTGCCGCCCGTGAACTGCCACAGCGCGTGGCCTTGCGCGTTGTTCGTGTAGGTCACGCCCGCGTCGACGATCCCGTACAGCGTCACCGACGACTGCGCATGCGCGGCGCCTGCCAACAGCATCGCGATGGCCGCGCTCATGCACGCGACGCCCGTGTCCCTGCCCATCATTCGCACCATCTCCGTCACCTCCTCTCCAAACCTGTCTGTCGATGTTGTGTTGTGTTTTGTGGATCCTGTTCATACGCGCCGGTCAGCTTGTATAGACAGTCGCTGGATGTTATCCAGCCACAACCGCATCAAGAAATGAAATGTTCAACTGGTCGACAGTTGAAAATCGAATGGGAGATTCGTGACGGAGGGACGAGTGCGGCAAGTGCGCACCGCAAGAAAAACGAAAGGTGGCAGGCCGGCTGGACGGGGCGCGTTTGCTTCGACGTGAATGGCGCGCGTAAGCAAGCTGACGAACTGGCAATGCGCGGCGATGCGCGCGACGGCTATGCGGTTTTCCCGGATAGACCGTGCATCGGGCGCCGCAGCGCGGCGTCGAACGGATTCGTGCGCGGGCCGATCGCATCGGCCTGCCGCCTGAGCAGTTCGACGACCATCGGCATCCGGTCGTCGCCGAGGCGCGACGCCAGCGTGCCGACGCTCAACGCGCCGACCGGATAGCCGGTGCGATCGAGGATCGGCACCGCGACGCCCGCCATTCCGTCGAGCACGCCGCTGTTGCGGCCCGCGTAGCCGAGTTGCCGCACGCGTTCGATCTCGGTGCGCAGGTACACCTCGTCGAGCACGCCGTAGCCGCGAATGCGCGGCACGTTGAAGCGGATCACTTCCTCGCGCTCGGCTTCCGGCAGGAACGCGAGGATCGCGAGGCTGCCCTGCCCGACCCCCAGCGCAATGCGCCCGCCGATGTCGCCGGTAAACGACCTGATCGGGAACGGCCCTTCGCACAGGTCGAGGCACACGGCGTCGAAGCCGCTTTTGACGAGCAGGAAGATCGTCTCGCCAAGGCTCGCGCACAGCCGCAGCAGCGCGGGGCGGCACAGCGTGCGCATGCTGCTCGGATTGCCCGCCAGCGCGGCCAGCGCGAAGAAGTCGACGCTCAGCCGGTACAGCTTCGACTGCTCGTCCTGCTCGACCATCCCTTCCGCGATCAGCGACTGCAGGATCCGGTGCGCGGTGCCCTGCGTGAGGCCGACGGCCTTCGCGAGATGCGTGACCCGCACGCCGTCCTGCTGCATGCCGGCCAGCGCGCGCAGGATCGCGAACGCCCGCTGCAGCATGCCGGCGCCCGGCGCACCGGCGGTCTCGGCCGCGTCCTCGTCCGGGTGCGGCGCGTGCGCGGCCGGCGACGTTCCGCGCGAACGGGATTCTTGCATGCTGGCGCTCCTCGCTGATTTCATTGAACGGAATATGGTAGTCGCCATTGTCCTCGCGTCGGCGCCTGCCGGGCATCCGGGTGTCCACGGGATTGACGGGCGCAATTCGCAACCTCGGTGGCCCTCATCCAACGGAACGATTTCCACGCGTCCCGACAATAAATTCCATTCATCGGAATTTTCTGAAAATTCATCCCGATGATCAGAATTCGAAATTGACGCTCCGAAATATGGCTGGCTAGAGTCCGCACCAATGACACACCGGCGATCCGGTGTGCGAACCCGGAGTTCCCCATGTCGTTTCTCACGCTTACGGATCTGACGAAATCGTTCGGCGGGCTCACCGCCGTCGCCGACGTCAACCTGTCGGTCGAACAAGGCGAATTCGTCTCGCTGCTCGGTCCGTCGGGCTGCGGCAAAACCACGACGCTGCAGATGATCGCCGGCTTCGTCGAGGTCACGCGCGGCCGCATCGCGCTCGACGGGCAGGACATCACGCACATGAAGCCGAACCGCCGAGGGCTCGGGATCGTGTTCCAGAGCTATGCGCTGTTTCCGCACATGAGCGTCGCCGAGAACGTCGGCTTCGGCCTGGACATGCGCGGCGTCGACAAGGCGGAACGCGCGGAACGCATCCGCGCGGCGCTGTCGCTCGTGCGCCTCGATGCGCTCGCGCACCGCTTTCCGCGCGAGCTGTCCGGCGGCCAGCGGCAGCGCGTCGCCATTGCGCGCGCCGTCGTGATCGAGCCGCCGGTGTTGCTGCTCGACGAGCCGATGTCGAATCTCGATGCGAAGCTGCGCGAGGAGATGCAGTTCGAACTGCGCGCGATCCAGCGCAAGATCGGCACGACGACAATCATGGTCACGCACGATCAATCGGAGGCGCTGTCGATCAGCGACCGCGTGGTCGTGATGGAAGCCGGCCGCATCACGCAGACCGACACGCCGTACCGCGCGTACGAACGCCCCGGGAACCGCTTCGTGTCGCAGTTCATCGGCAAGGCGAACCTGCTGCCCGGCACGATCGTCGCGCACGACGGCGACACGATCCGCATCGACCTCGGCCATGATCTCGCCGAGACGGGACGCGCCGCGCACCTGCCGGCGCACGAGCGCGACATGCGCGTCGGCGACGCCGTGTCGGTGTGCATCCGCCCCGAGAAGCTGCGGCTGTGCGCCCCCGGCGCCGGCCGCTTCGCCGCGACGGTCTCGAGCCGCTTCTTCCTCGGCAGCCAGTGGCTGTATCGCGTCGACAGCCCGCTCGGCGAAGTGCTCGTGTGCTGCCAGAACGAAGGCGCGGAGCCGCTCGATGAAGGCATGCCGGTCGGCGTCGACTGGCACAGCGACGCAGTGCGCGTGATGCGCCGGGAGGCCTGAATGCGACCGCCTCCCAGCCCGCTTCCGACCGACGGCGCACCGGGCAGCCTGGCGCAGCCGGCCGCGGCCGATGCCGCACCGGCGCGCGCCGCGGGCCGCCGCGCGCCGAACGCGACGTGGCGCGCACATGCGCCGCTGTGGCTGATGTGCGCGCCCGCCTTCGCACTGTTCGCCGCGCTCGTGCTCGTGCCGCTCGCGATGACCTTCGCGCTCACGTTCTATCGCTTCGACCCGGCCACCGGCCCGATCGCCGCGCTCCAGTTCGGCAACTACGCGGAAGTGCTCGGCTCGTCGTACTTCCACACGATCTTCGCACGCACGTTCGGCATCGCCGCGCTGACCACCGCGATCTGCGTCGCGATCGGCACGCCCGAAGCGTACGTGCTGTCGAAAATGCGCGACCCGTGGCGCTCGCTGTTCCTGCTCGCGATTCTCGCGCCGCTGCTCGTGTCGGTCGTCGTCCGCGCGTTCGGCTGGAGCATGCTGCTGAACACGGGCGGACTCGTGAACCAGGCGCTTGGGCTCGTCGGCCTCGGCCCGTACAAGCTCGAATACACGACTTTCGCGATCGTGATCGCACTCGTGCACGTGATGCTGCCGTTCATGGTGATCCCCGTATGGACGGCGCTGCAGCGGCTCGATCCGCAAACGGAGCACGCGGCCCTGTCGCTCGGCGCATCGCCGTTCACGACGCTGCGCCGCATCGTGGTGCCGCAGCTGATGCCGGGCGTGCTGTCGGGCAGCCTGATGGTGTTCGGGCTGTCGGCGAGCGCGTTCGCGATTCCCGGCCTGCTCGGCGGACGCCGCCTGAAGGTCGCGGCAACCGCCGTCTACGACGAATTCCTCGGCTCGTTGAACTGGCCGCTCGGCGCGACGATCGCGGTGCTGCTGCTGGTTGCGAACCTGATCGTCATGCTCACCTACTACCGCGTGCTTGAACGCCGCTACGCGCGCAGCCTCGGAGGCGCTTCCCGATGAGAAAGAACGGCCCCTTCGCCCTCGCGTTCCACACGCTCGTGATCCTGTTCGTGCTCGCGCCGCTCGTGATCGTCGTGCTCGTCGCGTTCACGCCCGACGAAACGCTGACGCTGCCGACGCACGGACTGTCGCTGCGCTGGTTCCGCGCGATCCTCGACTATCCCGACTTCGTCACCGCGTTCTTCAACAGCGTGAAGCTCGCGCTCGCGTCGGCGACGCTGTCGCTCGCGATCGCGCTGCCCGCCGGCCTCGCGATCGGCCGTGCGGCGTTTCCCGGCCGTGCGTTCCTGAACGGCCTGCTGCTGTCGCCGCTCGTGATCCCGGGCCTCGTGCTCGGCATCGCACTGCTGCGCTTCTTCGCGCTGATCGGCGCAACCGGCTCGTTCGCGTGGCTGGTGGCCGCGCACATGGTCGTCATCACACCGTTCGTGATGCGGCTCGTGCTCGCGTCGGTCGCCGGCCTCGACCGCAGCGTCGAGCAGGCCGCGTGCTCGCTCGGCGCCGACCCGTGGACGACGTTCCGCCGCATCACGCTGCCGATGATCGTGCCCGGCATCACGGGCGGGTGGCTGCTCGCGTTCATCAACAGCTTCGACGAACTGACGATGTCGATCTTCGTCACGTCGCCGCAGACGGTCACGCTGCCGGTGCGCATGTACATGTACGCGACCGAATCGATCGATCCGATGATGGCGTCGGTATCGGCGCTCGTCATCTTCATCACCGCCGGCGCGATGCTGCTGCTCGATCGCGTGTACGGCCTGAACCGCATCCTGATCGGCCAACATTGACGATGACTTCCGTTTCCCGCCCAACCGATACCGTGGACGACGGCGCGCAATTCGTGCGCGTCGCCGAACGCGAGCGCGCCGCCGTCGCATTCGTGCTCGACGGGCGTCCCGCGCAGGCGCTCGCCGGCGATACCGTGCTCACCGCGATCCTCGTCGCGCAACGCCGCGTGCGCGCCAGCGAATTCAGCGGTCAGCCGCGCGCCGGCTTCTGCCTGATCGGCGCGTGCCAGGACTGCTGGGTGCGCACCGAAGTCGGCGCCCGCGTCCGTGCATGCTCGACGCCGATCGCCGACGGCATGCGCATCCTCACCGGCGCACCGTGCGCCGTCACCGGAGACGCATCATGAGCGGCGCGGCGCAACCGGTGATCGTCGGCGCGGGACCGGCCGGCGTGCGCGCGGCCGAAGCGCTCGTCGACGCGGGGCTGCGCCCCGTCGTGATCGACGAAAACGCACGCTGGGGCGGCCAGATCTACCGGCAGCCCCCCGCCGGCAGCGCGTTCGTGCGCGGCAAGCGCGCGCTGTACGGCTTCGAGGCGGCGAAGGCCGACGCCGTGCATCGGGCGATGGCCGCGCTGCTGCCGCACGTCGACTACCGGCCGAACACGCTCGCGTGGGCATGCGGCGCGGGCCGTGTCGACACGCTGCAGGACGGCCGCGAAACAACCGTCCCGTTCTCGCACCTGATCGTCGCGAGCGGCGCGACCGACCGCATGCTGCCGGTGCCGGGATGGACGCTCGCGGGCGTCTACACGCTCGGCGGCGCGCAAGTCGCATTGAAGGCGCAGGGCTGCGCAATCGGCCGGCGCATCGTATTCGCGGGCACCGGGCCGCTGCTGTATCTCGTCGCGTATCAGTACGCCAAGGCCGGCGCGCAGGTCGCGGCCGTGCTCGACACGAGCCCGCTGCGCCAGCAGGCCGCCGCCGCACCCGCGCTACTGCGCATGCCGTCGACGTTCGCGAAGGGGCTCTACTACATCGGCTGGCTGCGCGCGCACGGCGTCGCGATCGAAACCGGCGTCGTGCTCGAACGCGTACTCGGCGAGCGGCACGTGACGGGGCTCGCGTGGCGGACGGCCGACGGCGATGCGGCCCCGCGCATGATCGAATGCGACGCGCTCGGGCTCGGCTTCGGACTGCGCTCGGAAACGCAGCTGGCAGATCTCGCCGGCTGCCGGTTCAGCTTCGATCCGCTCAACCGCGCATGGTTGCCCGAACGAGACGCGGCCGGCCGCACGTCGGTGCGCGGCGTCTACGTCGCTGGCGACGGTGCCGGCATCGCCGGGGCCGATGCCGCGGAGGCGTCCGGGCGACGCGCGGCGCTCGCCCTGCTCGACGATGCCGGCATCGCGGCGCCCGCGCCGGCCGGCAAACCCGACGCCGCCACGCTGGAACGCACGCTCGCACGGGTCGGCGCGTTCCGCGCGGGCCTCGAGGCGGCGTTCGCGCCGCCGGCCGGGCTTGCCGCGCGCTGCCCGGACGACACGATCGTGTGCCGCTGCGAAGAGATCGACGCCGGCGCGCTGCGGCGTTGCATCCGCGCCGGCGAAGCAACCGAACTCAACCGTCTGAAAGCGCTCACACGCGCCGGCATGGGCCGCTGCCAGGGCCGCATGTGCGGCGACGCGACCGCGCTCGTGCTGGCCGCCGAAACGGGCCGCCCGCTCGCGGACGTGGGCCGGTTGCGCGCGCAACCGCCGGTGAAGCCCTTCCCGATCTCCGCCGCGCTCGCGGGCGACGATGTCGCGGCGATTCCCGACGAGGCGCGCGATGAGTGAGATCCGCCATTACGACGTCGCGATCGCCGGCGGCGGCCTCGTCGGCGCATCGGCCGCGCTGGCGCTGACGCGGCGCGGCCTGCGCGTCGCGTTGTTCGAGCGTCGCGACTGCGGCGCGCAGGCGAGCGGCGTGAATTACGGCGGCGTGCGCTGCCAGGGCCGCCCCGCCGAGCAGTTGCCGCTCGCGCTGCGTGCGCGGCGCATCTGGGACCGCCTGCCCGAGCTGATCGGCATCGACGGCGAATTCGTCGTGTCGGGTCATTTGCGGCTCGCCCGCAGCGATGCCGATCTCGACGCGCTCGATGCATACGCGACGCTCGCCGGCGAGCACGGCCTGCCGTTGCAGGTGATCCGCGGCGACGCGTTCCGCCGCCGCTACCCGTGGCTCGGCCCCGCCGCGCTCGGCGGCTCGCTGTGTGCGAGCGACGGGCACGCGAACCCGCGCATCGTGTCGCCCGCGTTCGCTCGCGCGGCCCGCGCGGCCGGCGCCGAGGTCTTCGAACACACCCCCGTCGACGACGTCCGCCACGACGGCACGCGCTTTCACGTTCAGGCGGGCGCTCGCGCCTGCACCGCGACCTGGCTGATCAACTCGGCCGGCGCATGGGCGAACACGATCGCCGAACGCTTTGGCGAAGCCGTGCCGATGGAGGCGATCTACCCGAACATGTGGGTGACCGAACCGCTGCCGCCATTCATCGTGCACAACCTCGGCGTGTACGGAGGCGGCGTGTACGCGCGGCAGGTCGCGCGCGGCAACTGCGTGATCGGTGGCGGGCGCGGCCGCGGCGACGGCGAGTTCGGCCAGCCGTCGGTCGATACGACGCGTGCGGTGATGCGAGACGCGTGCGCGCTGCTGCCCGCGCTGCGCGACGCGCTGCTGATCCGCACGTGGAGCGGCGTCGAAGGCTGCACGCCGGATCACAACCCGGTCATCGGCGCGAGCCGGACCACGCCGAACCTGCTGCATGCATTCGGTTTTTCCGGCGGCGGCTTCCTGCTCGCGCCGGGCGTCGGCGACGTGCTCGCCGATCTCGTCACGACCGGCGAAACCGCCACCCCGCTCGATGCATTCTCGATCGGCCGCTTTGCGCCGCAAGCTGCGCCGACCGCCCCCTTCCGTCAAGAGGAGACCCAAAGATGAAACTGCTCGGAACGATCGCGGCGGCTGCCGCCCTCTGCATCGCTGGCGCCGGCGCGCCCGCGTTCGCGCAAACGAAGACGATCTACGTCGGCATGAACGGCGGGCCGATGGAAAAGGCCTACACGAGCCAGGTGCTGCCCGACTTCGAGAAGGCGAACGACGTGAAGGTCGTCGTCGTGCCCGGCACGTCGTCGGACGTGCTCGCGAAGCTGCTCGCGAACCGCAACAAGCCGCAGATCCACGTCGCGTTTCTCGACGACGGCGTGATGGCGCGCGCGGTCAGTCTCGGCGTGTGCCAAAAGCTCGACGATTCGCCGGTGCTCAAGGAACTGTACCCGTTCGCGCGGATGAAGGACGACGTCGGGGCGGGCGTGCAGCTCGGAATGACCGGCATCGCGTACAACAAGAAGCTGTTCGCGGAGAAAGGCTGGGCGCCGCCGACGTCGTGGATGGATTTCGCCAATCCGAAATACAAGGGCAAGGTCGTGTTCCAGTCGGCATCGAGCAGCACGTTCGGGCTGCACGGGTTCCTCGCGATCAACCGGCTGCTCGGCGGCAACGAACAGAACGTCGAGCCCGGCTTCAGCAAGTGGGCGAGCACGGTCGGGCCGAACGTCGTCGAGTACATTCCGAACTCGGCGAAGATTTCCGAGATGGTGCAGACCGGCGAGGCCGCCCTGTTTCCGCTGACGCCGACCGGCGTCGGCGACCTGCAGGACAAGGGCATCCCGGTCGCGTATGCGAACCCGAAGGAAGGCCCGGTGCTGCTGCTCGTCGACCTGTGCGTCGTCGCGAACAATCCGGACCCGCAGCTGGCGCAAAAGCTCGCGCAGTTCCTGCTGTCCGCGCCCGCGCAGACGAAGGCCGCCGAGGCCGGCAAGCAGATCCCGACCAACCGCCTCGCGAAGATGCCTGCCGCGATGCAGCAAAGCCTCGGCAACGTCGACGATCTCGTACGCAAGGTGACGGTGGTCGACTGGACCGCGATCAATGCGCACCGCGCGCAGTGGGATACGCGCTGGAACCGGCAGATCGAGCGGTGACGCGGTGCGGCGCGAGCGGGCACGGCCGCGCCGCACCGCGACCATCATCAGCCGGAGTGATGACACCCCCCTTTTTCTGCGGATTTGACCGGGGCCGGCAGGGCCGACAACACTAGCCCGCAGTGCCGCATGGATCCGAAAGACGGCACGCGCCCGCCCCCTTCAGAGTCCGCCATGTACCCGACCGACACCGTGCAGTCCCCGAGCGCCGCCCGGCCGCTCGCCGATCGGCAGCTTCGCCGGATCGTCATCGCCTCCGTCGCCGGCAACGCGATGGAGTGGTACGACTTCTTCGTGTACGGCACGGCCGCCGCGCTCGTATTCGGCCACGTGTTCTTTCCGCCCGGCGCATCGCCGCTCGCGGGCAGCCTCGCCGCGTTCGCGGCGTTCGCGCTCGGCTTCGTCGCGCGGCCGCTCGGCGGGATCGTGTTCGGCCACATCGGCGATCGCTACGGGCGCAAGGCGTCGCTCGTGTGGACGCTGCTGATCATGGGCGCATCGACGTTCGCGATCGGCCTGCTGCCGACCTACGCGCAGATCGGCATGTGGGCACCGGCCGCGCTCGTCGCGCTGCGGCTCCTGCAGGGCGTCGCGTCCGGCGGCGAATGGGGCGGCGGCGTGCTGATGATCAGCGAGAACGCGCCGCCCGAGCAGCGCGGCTACTACGCGGCATGGAGCCAGCTCGGCGTCGGCGGCGGGTTCGTGCTGTCGTCGGCCGCGTTTCTCGCCGCGCAGGCGCTGCCGGACGACGCGTTCCGCGCGTGGGGCTGGCGGCTGCCGTTCCTCGCGAGCGTCGCGATCTTCGCGATCGGCATCTACATCCGCCGCCATCTGCCGGAAAGCCGCGACTACGAGCAGGCCGGCAAGCGCGGCGCGCATACGCATCTGCCGATCGTCGAGTGCGTTCGCCGCCATCCGAAGGAAATCCTGCTCGCGATGGGGCTGCGCGTCGCCGAAAACGGCGGCGCCTACATCTTCCTCGCGTTCTCGCTCGTCTACGGCAAGTACGTCGGCATCCCGAACGGCGTGATGCTGACCGGCGTGATGATCGCGATGATCGTCGAAATGGGCGCGATGCTCGCGTGGGGCCGGCTGTCCGACCGGATCGGCCGCAAGCCCGTGTACCTGATCGGCGCGCTGAGCCTCGTCGCGTGCGCGTTCCCGTTCTTCTGGCTGCTCGACACGCGGGCGACGCCGCTCGTGTGGCTCGCGCTGACGGTCGGCACGGCGGTCAGCCACGGCGCGATGATCGGCACGCTGCCCGCGCTCGTCGGCGAGCTGTTCAGCACCGAGGTCCGCTACTCGGGCGTCGCGCTCGGTCACGAAGTCGCGTCGATCTTCGCGGGCGGGATGTCGCCGCTGATCGCGACCGCGCTGCTCGCGCGCTACCACGCGTCGTGGCCGGTGTCGCTGTTCCTCGTCGCGCTCGGCCTCGTCACCGTCGTCACGCTGTGCGCGATGCGCGAAACGCGCGTCGTGCGGGCTGGCGATTCGCACGGCGACGGGGCGTGAGCGTGCGGCGCGCCCACACGCAGGCCGAGCCACGTCCGCCCGCCTGCCGTGGCCGATGCAGCAGCGCGCCGTGCGGCGCCCACGCTTCCCTGCCGCGACGGCTACATACCCGATGCCCTCTCCCGCGCGCCGTCGAATACCGGCGCCAGCCCCAGATGATCGAGCAGGCGCCCGAACTCGCCGAGCCGCTGCCGCATGTACGCAGCGACGTCGACATCCGCATAGTCGTGGAACCCGGCGCCCGTGCGCACGCCGTCGCGCCCGGCCTCCATGTTGCGCACGACGCTGTCGGCGGGCGCAAAGCGCGGGCCGATCTCGCCGGCCAGGTACTTCGATGCGTAGTACAGGATGTCGCACCCGCCCCAGTCGATGAATTCGAGCAGGCCGAGCACCGCGAAACGCGGGCCGAAGCCGGTACGAATCGCCATGTCGATGTCCGCGGCGCTCGCGACGCCCTCCTCGACCATCCGCGCGGCTTCGTTCATCGCGAGTGCCTGGATGCGCGGCACGATGTAGCCGGGCGCCGGCCCGCAGATCACCGGCCTCTTGCCGACGCGCTCGAGCAGCGCGGCCAGTGCGTCGACGACGCGCGGTTCGGTCGCGTCGCTGCGGCTGATCTCGACGAGTGGCATCAGCAGCGCCGGATTCAGCCAGTGCGCATTCAGCATGCGTTCGGGATGCACGACATGGCGCTGCAGCTCGGTGACGACGAACGTCGACGTCGTCGACGCGATCGTTGCACGCGCATCGACATGCTCGCCGAGCCAGCGCAGCGCGTCGGCCTTCGCGTCGAGCACTTCGGGCAGCGCCTCGAACACGAGGCCGGCGTCGCGCACGGCCTGCGCCGCGCCGTCACGCGCCACCAGTGCGATGCGCGCGACGACGGCCTCCGCCTGCGCCGCATCGATGCGCCCCAGCGCGACCTGCGCATGCAGCGGACGCCCGATCCCGGCACGCGTGCGGTCCTCGAATGCGCGCCACGCGTGCGCGTCGCGGGGCTTGAAGTCGATCAGCGTCACGTCCAGGCCCGCGAACGCGAACACCAGCGCGATCCCCTGCCCCATGCGTCCCGCGCCGAGCACGTGCACGCGCGCCACGTCAGCGGCGGCCGTCATGCGGCGTACCCCGCATCGAGCCGCGCGCGCATCGCATCGCGCGACAGCGCGGCAAGACCGAACCCGTCGAGCGTGCGGCCTTGCGCGTACAAGTCGCAACCGGTGACCGCCGACGCGACGCTCAACAGCCCCTGTGCCACCGGCGTCGGCACGTTCGCGAAACGCCCGCACGACACGATGAACGACAGCCCGAGCCGGGTGTCCTCGAGCATGTAGCGATGCGTGCGCAAATCGATCTTCTCGCGCCAGTCACCGCTATCGGTCAGCTTGCCGTGCGCGCCGCGCCCGTACATCCATTCGTCGCCGTCGGTCGCGTAGTGGTCCGCCAGCGGGAAATGCGGCGCGCGGTAGCCGAGCGCTTCGCGCACGGCGATGCGTTCGGCATCGAGCGCATTCGTCACGCGGCGGATCGACGGTTGCGTACCTTCGTTGTGGATGTCCCATGCGTCGAAGTGTTCGAGCGGGCCGGCGTTCATCAGGATCAGCGGCGGATGGATCACCGGGCCTGCGTTCATCAGCGCGCCGGACAGCGCGTCCTCGACCGGCTCGACCGACGGATAACCGGCACGCAGCACGTCGAACGCCCAGCCGGCCGCATTCGCGGGAAACACGCCGGTCGGCAGCCGCGTCGCGTACGCGCTGATCACGACGTCGTTGTCGCCGTGCTTGCGCACCAGGTAAGGCAGCGTGCCGGTCTCGGCGAACGCGACGCGCGCGCGATTGCCTGCGTCGGCGGCCGCACGTGCGAACACGAAGCTGCCGAACGTGCCGGGCGGCAGGAAGACGACCTGATCGTCTTCGAGCAACGGCGCGACCTGCGCGGCGAGCGCATCGTGCGACGTGGCCGGCAACGGCACCACGACGAGCCGCGCGCCGCGCAGCGCGGCCGCGAGATCGTCGGTCAGGCGAATCGCGCCGGGCGCATCGCCGAACGGCACGGCGCGCTTGCCGCGATAGTCGGTCACCTGCAACGCGCCGAGCTCGCGCAGCCGCGCATGCGGCTCGCGATCGCGCCGCCACCACGTCACGTCGTGCCCCTTCTCGAACAGATCGATCGCCGCCGCATGGCAGCCGTGACCGCCGCCCAGTACACATACCTTCATCGTTGTCTCCCGGTGAGTGAATGTTTCCGAGACTACGCGGCGAGCCCCGGCGCGTCGCTTCAAAACGCGCAACGGCACGCCCGTTCGCGCAACGCAATCGCGGCGACGCCCGGATCGCCGCGCCAACGCATCCGACACGAGGCCTGCGCATGGATACCGACCTTTCCCGACATGCACCGAACCGGCTCGGCACGCTGCATGCGCCCGACGAAGTCGAACGCGCGGTCGCGCACCGGCTGGGGCCGCACCGGATGGCCGCGCGCGGCCGCGATCCGTTTCGGGCGGAGCTGTACGAGGTGCCGCTGCATCACGGCGCGCTGCTCGAACTCTGCTATGGCCGCGAAACGCACATCGATTTCGGCGACGATGCGGATCATTTCCTGTTCCGGCTGACCGTGTCGGGCACGTGCGAGCTGCGCTCGGGCCATCGTGTTGCGCGCGCCGGCCCGGGCGAGCTGACCGTGTCGTCGCCCGCGCTCGCGAGCCGCCTGAGCACCAGCCCCGATTGCCGCAACCTGGTGCTGCGGCTCGAACGCGGCGCGCTCGAACGCAAGCTGCAGGACATGCTGCACATGACGCTCTCGCAGCCGCTGCAATTCGATCTCGCGGCCGGCGGCACGGGCACGGGCGCCGCGCTCGTGCCGCCGACCTTCGAATACCTGTGCCGGCTCGGCGCGCAACCGGGCATCGCCACCTCGGCGGCGACGTTCGGCGCGGATCTCACCGCATGGCTGATGTCGCTGCTGCTCACGCACCTGCCGCATTCGCACAGCGGCGCGCTGGCGCGCGGCACGCCGCCGCTGCCGGCCCACGTGCGCCGCGCCTGCGACCACGTCGACGCGCACCTGGACGAGCCGCTCGCGCTCGCCGCGCTGGCGGCCGTCGCGGGCGTCGCGCCGCGCACGCTGCAGCATGCATTCCGCACGTTCCTTCACACCACGCCGGCCGCGTACGTGCGCGACCGACGGCTCGCCGCCGTGCACGCGGCGCTGCAACGCGGCGACGCGCGCAGCGTGACCGACGTGCTGATCGCGCACGGCATCCACGGCTTCGGCCATTTCGCGAAGGCGTATGCGCGCCGTTACGGCCACGCGCCTTCCGTCACCGCGAGGCAAGCACCATGACGCACGCTGCAACGGGCCGGCCGCCGGCCCGCTCCGAATCTCCGCCGCCCGACGCCGACGCGCCCGACGGCCTGCGCGTGCAGGACCTCGACCTGAACCTGCTGAAGACGTTTCGTGCGGTCTACGAGGAACGGCACGTCGGCCGTGCGGCGCTGCGGCTCGGCGTCACGCAACCGTCGGTCAGCCATGCGCTCGGCCGATTGCGGCTGATGTTCCGCGACGCGCTGTTCGTGCGCACCGGCACCGGCGTCGAGCCTACGCCGCGCGCGCAGCGGCTCGCGGGGTCGGTCGACAAGGCGCTCGCGATCCTGCAGGATGTGCTGGACGAAGGCTCGCGCTTCGCGCCGGACAGCTCGCAGCGCGTGTTTCGGCTGCACATGAGCGATTTCGCGGCGAGCGCGTTCCTGCCGACGCTGCTCGCAGAATTCGACCGGCGTGCGCCGGGCGCGGTGATCGAGACGCTGCACGTCGACGAATGCCAGCTCAACGTCGCACTCGAATCAGGGCGCATCGATTTCGCGCTCGGGCATTTCGCGGACGCGTCGAGTCACTTCCAGCGCACCGCGCTGCTGCACGAACGCTGCGTGCTGCTGATGCCGCGCCGCACCGCCGAGCGCGTCGCACTGCCCGACGATTTCGTGCTCGACGGCGACGCGCCGGACACGCTGCGCCTGGTCGCCGTGACGTCGCATCCGCAGTCGATGCAGTTGCTGGAGCGGCACGGGCTGATGCCGCGCGTGCGCGCGGCGTTGCCCGATTTCATGGTGGTGCCGGCGCTGCTGGCGCACGGCGACTATGCGCTGATCCTGCCGGAAACCGTCGCGATCACGTTCGCGGCGCGGCAGCCTTGCGCGCTGTACGAGATCGCCGGCGCAGGCGAATGGCCCGTGAACGCGTACTGGCACCGGCGCTTCGATGCGGACCCGGGCCATCGGTGGCTGCGCGCACTGCTGCTGGAGTTGTTCGATATCGGCCGGCAGGCGCCGTTCGACGCATGGCTCGCGCCGCACCCGGCCGCCTGTGCGTAACGGCACCGGCAGGCGCGGGCGAATCGAGCCGGTCAGAACGACGTGAGGATGCCGGCGACGATCGAGCTGGCGGTCGCGCCCGGGTTCGCGACCGCGACGCCGCCGCCTGCCGCGCCATTCACGACGAAGCGCGCGTGCGCGCCGTTGCGCACCATCGCGGCGCCGGTGTACAGCACCGTGCGTTTCGACAACGGATAGTCGAGACGGATGCCGTACGAATCGGCGTTGCCGGCGCTGTCGGCGACCTTCCGGTAGTGGCCGACGCTCAGCAGCAGCGATGCGCGCCCGATCGGCACCGTCGCGCTCAGCTCCATCGTGTCGCTGTGCGGATACGCGCTCTGGCTGTCGATCGCGGTCGCGACGTCCGGGCCGCCGCGATGCCGCATGTAGAGCGCGGCGACCTTCACGACGTCGAAGTCGTACGAGATCGCGCCGACCGTGTAGTTGCCGTTCGCGGCCGGGCTCGTGTCGCCGAGCGCGGAGGCGGCGACCGGGCTGAACTTCTGCTGCATGGTGTCGACGTCGATCGACAAGCCGCCGCGCGCATAGTTGAGGCCCGCGCCGTACGTATCGCCCAGCGTCGACGGCTGGCCCGCCGCGCCGTTGGTGCCGCGCGCGGCCATCGCGCGCAGCATGAAGCCCGCGTAGCGCGGCGACGTGTAGCGCATCGCGTTGCGCACGCGCAGGAACGCGGGGCCGACGAAGTTGTTCGTCGCGTTGCCCCACGCGAGCCCCGCGCCGAGGCCGGGCAGGCTGTACGTGACGAGCGTGGTGTGCACGATCGTGTAGAGCTCGCCGAACTGCACGCCGCCGAACGGGCCGGTGATGCCGACCCACGCCTCGCGGCCGAACAGCGCGCTGCTGTTCGACAGCGCGCCGCTCGCCGCGTTGAAGCCGTCCTCGAGCTTGAAGATCGTCGCGTAGCCGCCGCCGAGATCCTCGACGCCCTTCAACCCCCACTGCGACGCCCACAGGTTGCCGCTGCCCATGCGCGTTACATGGTTCGGCCCGGCGTTCGCGTATTCGATCGACGTATCGATGCGGCCGTAGAGCGTCACGCTCGACTGTGCGAAGGCAGGCTGCGATGCGCACGCCAGCAGCGCGGCGGCCAGTGTGGCAAGCGGTACGGCAAGCCGGTCGGCTCGCCCGTTCGGATGGTTCATCTGCGTCGTCCCGTAGAAATTTCGGCGCCCGTCGGCAACGCGCCGTTCGATATGAAGCGCGTCCGCCTTCGGATGCGAACGCTGCCGATCAAAAACGGGCCGAGTCTAGGAACGACAATTTCGGACGTCGACGCAATCCGGTCTATAACGCTTATAGATGCGCCGCATGATGCGCGCGCGCCCCGCCGCACGCGCGCTGCGCGGCGGCCCGCGCGCACGGCCCCGGTGTTTTCTTTACCCGGGTCGGTAAAGGTCCGTGTGGCGCGGCTGTCACTCCGGCTATGGCGGCCGAAATTGGCCGACTACGCTGCGTCTCCGATCGTGTCACCCGCACGCTTTCGCGCCGCGACGGCGCCCGGCCCGCAACGCCGGCGCCGCGCTTCCCCACCGCTTCTGGAGAATCCGCATGTCCGCATCCACGGCCCGCGCTGCCGACGGCAAGCGCTATACGTATGAATGGTATGTCGTCGTCATCTGCATGCTCGCGTACGTCTTTTCGTTCGTCGATCGCCAGGTGCTCGTCCTGATGATCGAACCGATCAAGCGCGACCTGCACCTCTCCGACACGCAGTTCAGCCTGCTGAACGGCTTCGCGTTCTCGTTGTTCTACGCCGTGATGGGGCTACCCGTCGCGTATCTCGCCGACCGCTACGCGCGACCGCGCATCATCTCGATCGGCATCGCGCTGTGGAGCGTCGCGACCGCCGCGTGCGGGATGAGCCAGCACTTCGTGCAGATGTTCATCGCGCGCATGGGCGTCGGCGTCGGCGAAGCCGCGCTGTCGCCCGGCGCGTATTCGATGCTCGCCGACTACTTTCCGAAGGAGAAACTCGGCCGCGCGATCGCCGTGTATTCGCTCGGTTCGTTCATCGGCGGCGGCGTCGCGTTCCTGATCGGCGGCTACGTGATCGCGCTGCTCAAGCATGCGAGCGCCTTCACGCTGCCGGTCGTCGGGCAGGTGCACGCGTGGCAGGTCACGTTCCTGATCGTCGGGCTGCCGGGCCTGCTCGTCGCGCTGCTGTTCGCCGCGACCGTGCGCGATCCCCAGCGCAAGGGGCTCGCGCAAGACCGCTCGGGCGCCGTGCGACGCGTGTCGATGCGCGATTCGCTGCGCTTCGTCGGCACGCATCGCGCGACCTTCACGTGCCACTACCTCGGCTTCTCGTTCTATGCGATGGCGCTGTACTGCCTGCTGAGCTGGACGCCCGCGTTCTATATCCGCCGCTTCGGGATGACGGCCGTCGAAGCCGGCTACACGCTCGGCGTCGTGCTGCTCGTCGCGAATACGGCCGGCGTGTTCTGCGGCGGCTGGCTCAACGACTGGCTGTTGCGCCGCGGCCGCACCGATGCGCCGATGCGTGCCGGCGCGATCGGCGCCGCGTGCATGGTGATTCCCGCGACGCTGTTCACGCAGCTCGACAGCCTGCCGGCGTCGCTCGCGATGCTCGTCGTCGCGATGTTCTTCGCGTCGTTCCCAATGCCGACCTCGACCGCCGCAATGCAGACGCTCGCGCCGAACCAGATGCGCGCGCAGATCTCCGCGCTGTTCCTGCTCGTCTCGAACCTGATCGCGCTCGGCATCGGCACGACCGTCGTCGCGCTGTTCACCGATCGCGTGTTCGGCACACCGGCGGCGGTCGGGCATTCGATGTCGATCGTCAACGTCGCCGCGGCCACGCTCGCGGCGCTGCTGCTGGCGGCCGGGTGCCGGCAGTATCGCCACAGCCTCGACCGCGAGCGCGGTCACGCATCGGCGTCGGTCGCGCCGGTCGCCGACCGCGGCGACGCGATCGCCGCACGCTGAGCGTGCGTCGTTCCGCTCGCCAGGAATTATCCATCCCACTGATTCCGGCATCGCTTTTTAATCGATTTGATTTATGCGATGCCCATCCCTATTCTCGATCGCATGACGGCGCGGACTCCGCCGCGCCGGTTTTCACCCTCCCCACGGAACACCCCATGCAAGCGAATCGCCACCAGGTCCGGATCGACGCGCTGATCGACGCGGCGCAGGACATACGCTGTTTCCGGGTTTCGCGCGTCGACGGCCAGCCGTTCGATCCGTACGAACCCGGCGCTCATATCGACGTCACCGCACCGTCCGGCGTCACGCGGCAATACTCGTTGTGCGGCCGCCCCGACGAGCGCGACAGCTACCTGTTCGCGGTGAAGAAGGAAGCACAGTCGCGCGGCGGCTCGCGCTCGCTGCACGACGACGTGCGCGTCGGCGCCGAGCTGTCGATCGGCGCGCCGCGCAACCTGTTTCGCCTGACGGATCAGGCGAGCGAGCACGTGCTGATCGCGGCCGGGATCGGCATCACGCCGCTGCTGTCGATGGCATACGCACTCGAACAGCGCGGCGCGCGTTACCGGTTGCACTACTTCGCGCGCAGCCGCGAGCATGCGGCCTTCGTCGACGAACTGTCGGCCGGGCCGTTCGCGTCGCACGTGACGTTCCACTACGGTATCGAGCCGGCCGCGCTCGCGGCCGAGCTCGGCCGCTGCATCGAAGCGATCGACACGCATGCCCATGTGTACACGTGCGGCCCCGGCCCGTTCATGGATACGGTCGTCGCGGCGGCCGCCACGCGGATTCCGGAAGACGCGATACATCTCGAACGCTTCGCGGCGGAGCCGGCCGCGGCCGACGCCGCGACCGATGCCGCCCCGGCGGAAGGCTTCGAAGTGCGCCTGCAGCGCAGCGGCCAGTCGGTGCGTGTCGCGCCCGGCACGTCGATCGTCGACGCGCTCGCGCAGATCGGCATCGAGGTCGATACGTCATGCGGCGAAGGCGTGTGCGGCACCTGCATGGTGCCGGTGCTCGACGGCGAGCCCGATCATCGTGACCATTGCCTGAGCAAGGCCGAACGCGCGAGCAACACGGTGATCTGCTGCTGCGTGTCGCGCTCACGCTCGCCGGTGCTCGTCCTCGATCTCTGATGTGTTGATGTGTTGATGTGTTGATGCGTTGATGCGTTGATGCGTTGATGTACTGATGTTCCGGCACACGCGCCCGGATGACACTGCGCGGCGCGCGCGGCCGTCACGCGTCGAACCGCTCGACGATCTCGGCAAGCAGCGCGCGCATCCACGCGATCCCCTCGTCCTCGTGAAAGTGTTCGTGCCAGTGCATCGTCACCGGTGCGGGCGGCAGCGTCACCGGCAAGTCGTACAGCCGGAACGCGTTGTCGCGGTTGAGGATCCGCGCAAGCCGCTTCGGCAGCGTCGCATAGAGATCGGTGACCGACAACACGCTCGGCAGCGCGACGAAGTGCGGCACTTCGAGCGCGATGTTGCGGCCCACACCCTGCGCGCGCAACGCGTCGTCGAGCGCGTGGTGGCTGTGCTCGACCGATTTCACGTTGACGTGCGCGGCGCGCACGAACTGTTCGAGACTCAGCGACGTGCCGGCCGGCACCCCGCGCCGGCGGCCCGTCATGCACACGTAGGTTTCCTCGAACAGCACCTGGTGGCGCGTGCGCGGCATCAGCTCCGGCAGGTTGCCGATCGCGAAGTCGAGCCGGCTTGCGCGCAGCGCTTCCTCGATTTCCTCCACCGGCAGCGGCTGCACGCTCAGCGTCACGCGCGGCGCGCGCTCGCGCAACGCCTGGCAGATCGCCGGCAAATACGCCATCTCGCCCGCATCCGACAGCGACAGCCGGAACGTGCGCGTGCTCGTCGCCGGATCGAACCGCTCCGCATAGCGCAGCGCCAGGCGCACCATGTCGAGCGCCTTGCCGACGATGCCGGCGAGTTCGAGCGCGACCGGCGTCGGCTGCATGCCCGCGCGCGTGCGCACGAACAGCGGATCGTCGAACAGCGTGCGCAGCCGCCCGAGCGAATAGCTGACGGCGGGTTGCGACAGCGCGAGCCGCTCGCCGGCCTTGGTCAGGCTGCGTTCCTCGACGATCGCCTGGAACACCCGCAACAGGTTCAGATCGAGATGATCGACCGATGTCATCGTGACCTCCATCATTTGCCGAATTTATTTGATTGGCAATTTTAGATCAATTTGACGGATATGTAGCAGAAGACGAGACTGGTCTCCCGACGCTGCGCACAGCGCGGCCCGATTTCGCGACTCTTTCCCCACGACGACGATGAGCGACACTTCCTACCAGACGATCGACACCCGCGCGTTGCATGGCTTCGCGCAGCCCGACCGCATCGCGCCCGCGATGTATCACGACCCGGCGCTGTTCGAAGCCGAGCTCGACCGCATCTTCTACCGTACCTGGATCTGGGTCGCGCACGAGAGCGAACTGCCGAAGCCGGGCGACTTCGTCACGACGACGATCGGCCGCCAGCCGGTGATCGTCGTGCGTGACAAGACCGGCGAGATCAACGTGCTGCAGAACCGCTGCCGCCATCGCGGTGCGACCGTGTGCGAATCGCACAAGGGCAACGCGAAGGGCTTCACGTGCCCGTACCACAGCTGGTCGTATGCGCTCGACGGCACGCTGCGCGCGCTGCCGTACGGCGACGGTTACGAAGGTGTGTGCGAGAAAGGCGACCTGCCGCTCGTGAAGCTGCGCGTGGGCGTGTACCAGGGGCTGATCTTCGCGAGCTTCAACGACGACATCGAGCCGCTCGAGGATTTCCTCGGCGGCGCGAAGCCGTGGATCGACCTGTTCATGAAGCAGGGCGCCGGCTACCCGATCAAGGCGAACGGCGAGCACAAGTTCAAGTTCAAGGGCAACTGGAAGATCCAGCTCGAGAACACGACGGACCTCTATCACTTCCCGGTCGTGCACAAGTCGTGGATGAAGTCGATCGACGACGAGACGGCCGCCGCGATCACGAGCTTCATGACGAGCGACGATGCGTTCTGCCGCTCGCTCGGCAACGGCCACAGCCTCGCGGTGCTGATGCCCGAGCTGGTCGATCTCGACGAAGACGACGGCGCGCCGCTGCCCGAGCGCTTCGCGCCGCTCGCGGCGAAGCTCGCCGAGCGCCATACGCCGGAAGAGGTGCGCCGCATCGTGCGCTCGCTGATGGGCGTCGGCTTCAACCTGAACCTGTTCCCGAACCTCGCGCTGTCGATGGCGTTCTTCCGCGTGCTGCGGCCGATCTCAGCGAACGAAACCGAGATCCGTCACGTCGCGCTCGCGATGGACGGCGGCCCGGACGAAGCGAACCGCGAACGGCTGCGCATCCACGAGCATTTCCAGGGCCCGTTCGGCTTCGGCAGCCCCGACGACGCGGAAGCGTGGGAGCGTGTGCAGCGCGGCGCGCATGCGGGCCCGGACGTGCCGATCCTCGTGAACCGCGGGCTGAACCGCGAGACGACTGCCGCGAACGGCGAAAAGACCGCGCATGCGACCGACGAGACCGGCATGCGCGAGGCTTACCAGCAATGGCGAAAAATGATGGAGCAACAATAATGGACAACCGCAACGCCCTCCTTTCCGAGCAGACCTTCGCCCGTGCGGTGGAATTCGTATGGCGTGAAGCCGAGATGCTCGACCGCCGCGACTATCGCGCGTGGCTCGACCTGTGGGACCCGGCCGGCCACTACGTGGTGCCGATCGATCCCGACGCGACCGACTTCGCGGCGACGCTGAACTACGTGTTCGACGATCGCGACATGCGCGAGAAGCGCGTGCAGCGCATGGTGTCGGGTTACTCGGCGTCGGCGGCCGACGCGGCGCGCACGGTGCGCACAGTGTCGCGCTTCACGCTGGAGAGCGGCAGCGCCGGCGTCGTCGAGCTGAAGTCCGCGCAGGTCGTCGTCGCGTACAAACGCGGCGTCGCGACGCTGTTCGCGGCCGACGTCACGCACAAGCTGCAGGTCGATGCGGACGGCGAGATGCGGATCGCGGAGAAGGTCGTTCGCCTGATCGACTCGACCGAAGCGCTCAGCGCGATCGGCTTCCTGCTGTAAATGGCGGCCGGTTCGCCGTCGCCAGCGCAACGGTGAACCGGTCACCTTCACCTTTCCCGACGACCATGCCCACACTCGAAGTTTTCCTGCCCGCCGGCCACGACGACGCACACAAGGCCGAACTGATCGCGCGGCTCAGCCACGCGACCGTCGACGCGATCGGCGCGCCGCTCGAATCGGTGCGCGTACTGCTCACCGAATTGCCGGCCTCGCACATCGGCCTCGGCGGCCGCACGGCGGCCGACGGTGCGCCGCCGTCGCTGCCGGTGATCGTCGCGATCCTGATTGCCGGCCGCACCGACGAGCAGAAGCGCGCGTTGATCGCGGCGCTTTCCGACGCCGCCGCGGCCGTGCTCGATGCGCCGTTGCAGGCGACGCGCGTGATCGTCAAGGACATCCCGAACACCGACTTCGGGATCGGCGGCCTGACCGCGCGGGCGCTGGGACGCTGATCATGGGCCGGGCGCCGCTCCATCGTGCGCCGCCGCCCTGCCGCGCTATCCGTGATGTCCTTCGCGGCCGTGACGCAACGCAGCGGCTACGCGTGTGCTGCGCCGGCAAGCGGCAGCGTCACGCGGCAATCGAGCCCGCCGCCCGCGGCCGGGCTCGCGACGATACGCCCGCCGTGACGCGTGACGATGCTCTTGCACAGCGACAGGCCGATTCCGTTGCCGCCCGCCTTCGACGACGAGAAGCCGTCGAACAGCCGGTCGTGCGCACCTTCCGCGATGCCCGGTCCGTTGTCGATCGCGCGCAGTTCCGCGTGCCCGTCGACATTCGCGGTGCCGAGCGTCAGCGTGCGCGACGCACGCTCGCAGCCGGCGAACGCCTCGATCGCGTTGAATGCAAGGTTGAGGATCACCTGCCCGATCAGCACGCGCTCGCAGCGGATCGGCAACGGTGCATCGGCCTGCACGATCGCGACCGTCACGCCCGCCTCCTTCGCGCGCAATTCGATGAAGTACGCGACGTCGGCGAGGATCTCGCGCAAGTCGGTGAGCGCGACGACCGGCTCGCGCTTGACGATGAATTCACGCACGCTCTTGATGATCAGCGCCGCATGCTCGGCCTGCCGATCGGCACTGTGCAACCCCCAGATCGCATCGTCGACGGCCCCGCGCGTGTTCAGCCGCCGCACCGCGCCCTCGATGAAGTTACGCACGGCCGCGAGCGGCTGGCTCAGCTCGTGCGCGATCACGCTCGCCATCTCGCCCATCGCGTTGTAGCGGCCCGCGTGTTCGAGCATCCGCGCCTCGGCGCGCCGGGCCTCCTCGATCGCGACTTCGTCGCTCACGTCGCGGAACTGCACGAGCAGTCCGTCGAGATCGCCTTCGATCTCGACCTGCCGGCACAGGATGCGCAGCCAGCATGGCGAGCCGTCGCGCCGCACGATCCGGTAGCGCTGCGGCGTGGACGGGTACGCCGACGGTGCGTCGCGCAGCTGTGCGACGAGGCGGTCGCGATCGGCCTCGGAGCAGTAGTCGAGCACCTCGCCGAGCGCTTCGTCGGGTGCGAGCCCGAGCACGCGGCGGCCCGACTCGCTGATGAACTGCACACCGCCACGCGGCGTCACGACCGCGATGCCTTCGTCGAGATCCTGCATGAATTCGCGCAGCCGCGCCTCGTAGCGGCGCAGTTGCCGGCGAACCGCCTCTTCCGCGCTGATGTCGCGGAACTGCACCATCACGACATCGCGCCCGCGCAGCGGCACATAAGTCGCGGTGGCCTCGGACAGCATGTCGACGCCGGTGCGCGATCGATAGCACCATTCGTACACCTGCGGCCCGTCGACGAGCGCACGATCCCATGCGCTCACCGCGATCTCGCGCCGGTATTTCGGTTCTGGGCGGGTCATGTCCGGCGCCTTCAGCGGCAGCAGTTCCTCGACGGAAAAGCCGAGCGCGATGCAGGCGGCGCGATTCGCCCACACGATCGCCCTGGTCTGCGCGTCGTGCAGCAGCACGCAGGTGGTCAGCGCGTCGAGCAGCCGGTGGAAATCGTCTTCGTCGGGGAAGCTCATGATCGGATTCTGATGAAGGCGCGCGGTGTCGCGCGGCCGGATGTTCAACATAGCACCGGCGTGCACGGCCCGCATCTGAAGATTTCTTTAGTCCGGCACGGAGCGCCACCAGTCGCGCGGCCCTACGCACCAATTGCCGCACTTTTCAGGCGTTTCTAGACTGGCTCCATCGTCTTGCCCCGCAATCGAACCCTATCCCCAGGAGACAGCCATGCCCAACGCCGCCCTCGCCATCGACGCCGCGTCCCCCTCGCCGCATGCGGTCCGCGAAGCGGCCGCGCGCCTGTCGCCGCTCGACGCGGTGCTCGAAATCGTCACGGCGCGTCGCGACGAATTCGACCGCCTGTCGCACGTGCCGCGTGACGTGATCGCGCTGTTCAAGGAAGCCGGCCTCTATCGCGCGGGCACGCCGCGCCGCTTCGGCGGCGATGCGCTCGCGCCGACCGCGTTCCTCGGCATGATCGAGCGAATCGCCACCGCCGACGGTTCCGCGGCATGGGTCGCCAGCTTCGGTTCCGCGAACGTCTATCTCGCCGCGTTGCCGCTCGATACACAGGCCGAGCTGTACGCAAGCGGCCCCGATCAGGTGTTCGCGGGCGGGCTGTTCCCCGTGCAGCCGGCGCAACCGGCGCCCGGCGGCTGGCGCGTGAACGGCACGTGGAAATTCGCGAGCGGCTGCAAGGGCGCCGACTGGCTCGGCGTCGGCATCGCGGTGCCCGGCGCGCAGGACGCCGCGCCGAACAAGCCGCGCACGGCCGTGTTCCGCGCCAGCGAAGTCCACATCGTCGAAAACTGGAACGTGGTCGGCATGCAGGGCACCGGCAGCCACGACCTGCGCGTCGACGACCGCTTCGTGCCCGAAGCATGGACCTTCGTGCGCGGCGGCGAGCCGACCGTCGACGAGCCGCTGTACCGCTATCCGACCGTCGCATATGCGGCGCAGGTGCTCGCCGTCGTCAACCTCGGGCTCGCGCGCGCGGCGCTCGACGTCGTGAACCGCATGTCGGGCGGCCGCCAGACGACCACCGGCGCACCGCGCCTCGCCGATCGCGCGTACTACCGCATTGAGCTCGCGAAGGCCGAGGCGCAACTACGCTCGGCGCGCGCGTTCTTCTACGACGCGACCGATTCCGTCTGGCAATCGATCCTCTCCGGGAACCCCGTGACGGCCGAGCAGGTCAGCCTGCTGAGGCTCGCCGCCACGCATATCGCCCGCGAAGGCGCGAGCGTCGTCGAGCGCGCGTACCGCCTCGGCGGCACGGCCGCGATCTACCGCGCGCATCCGCTGCAGCGGCTGTTGCGCGATGCGATGGTCGTCACGCAGCACGCGTTTCTCGGCGAAGGCAACTTCGACGGCGCCGGCGCCGTGTTCACCGGCGTCACGCCGTTCCCCGGCTATCTTTAATCCGCGTCGATCGACTTCGACGCAGAGTTGAACCCCATTCTTCAGGAGAACCTGTCATGTCCGATTCGAATCCGCTGCCGCTGCGCGTCCTGTTCTGCTGCGGCGTGTCGCAGAACTTCTTCGACCTGCCGCGCGAGAAGATCGGCGAAGTATGGCAAGCGTACGGCGCGATGCTCGCCGCCGTCGAGGCAATGCCCGGCGTGCGCGTGCTCGGCGTGATGGACGACGATCGTCTCGTCGTCGGCCAGGCCGACGGTGCGCCGTGGACGTTCTACATCATGGCCGACGTCGCCGACTTCGACACGACGGTCGCCGTGTGCAACCTGTATCGCACGACGCCGGTGGGCGAATACAACCTGTGGCGCTACGGCAAGATCGAGGCGCGCGTCGGCCGTGCGCTGACCGTGCCGCCGGCCGCGAAGGCCGCCGCGTGAGACGCGCGATGACCGGACCCGATTCGACGCTCGCGCTCGACGCGCTCGACGCGCTCACGCGGCGCGTGGCGGCGCTCGATGCCGAACGCGCGGTGCGCGCGACGATCACGCGCTACATGGCGCTGTGCGACGTGCCCGAGGATGCCGGCGACGGCCCGGCGCTCGCCGCGCTGTTCACGCCCGATGCGATATGGGAAGGCATCGGCCTGCAGTACGCAAGCAAGTTCGGCCGACTCGAAGGCACGGATGCGATCGTCGCGATGCTGCGCCGCTATCTGCCGCCCGATCCGCATTTCGCGGCGAACCTGCATTTCCTGACGTCGGAGTCGATCGATGTCGACCCCGACCGTGCGAGCGCGCGCGGCCGCTGGATCATGCTGCAGGCATCGCGCTACGCTGACGACACGGCCGAGCTGATCGCCGCCCGGCTGACGATCGATTTCGTTCCGTCGGACGACGGCTCGACCTGGCTGATTCGCCATTTCCGCACCGAGCGCGTGCTCGACGGCCCGTGGCCGCTCGCCGCCGCACCGCGATCCTGAACCCTTTCACCGTCTTCGCAGGCCATCGCACCATGACAGGCTTCATCGATACCTTCACGCTGGGCGGGCCGGGCCCGACGATCGCGATCAAGGACACGATCGACATCGCCGGCCATCCGACCCGCGCGGCGAGCCGCGCGCTCGCCGACGCGCCGCCCGCCGCGCGGCATGCGGACGCGGTCCGGCTGCTGCTCGACGCCGGCTGGCAGATCGCCGGCAAGGCGAACATGCACGAGCTCGCGTTCGGCATGACCGGCATCAACGACGCCACCGGCACGCCGGTCAATCCGCAGGACGCGACGCGCATTCCGGGCGGCTCGTCGAGCGGGTCGGCGTCGCTCGTCGGGCTCGGCATGGTCGACGCCGCGCTCGGCACCGACACCGGCGGCTCGATTCGCGGGCCGGCCGCCTGCTGCGGCGTGGCCGGCCTCAAGCCGACGTTCGGCCGCGTGTCGCGGCGCGGCGTCGCGCCCGCCGACACCACGCTCGATTGCGTCGGGCCGTTCGCACGCGACATCCACACACTCGCGGCCGTGATGGCCGCCATTGCGCCCGGCTTCGATCGGGTGCGCGCGGCAGCGCCCGCTGCAGGCTGCACGATCGCGCGCGCGATCGTCGATGCCGATCCGGCCATCGCCGCCGCGCTCGACGCGGCCGTACGCGCATCGGGGCTGCGTTCGCACGACGTCGTGCTCGACGACATGCCCGCCGCGTTCGCGGCCGGGCTCTCGGTCATCAACGCGGAAACGTCGCGCGCGTTCGGTCATCTCGTGGCAACCGGCAAGCTCGGCGCCGATCTCGATGCACGGCTGCGCGCGGCCGCGACGACGACACCGGCCGCGCTCGCGGAAGCCGAAGCCGTGCGCGCGCGCTTCACCGCGCAAGTCGACGCCGCGCTCGAACGCGCGGACGTGCTGGTGCTGCCGACGCTGCCCGCGCTGCCGATCACGCTTGCGCAGGCACGCGACGGCGTATCGGTGATTGCGATGTCGTCGCTGATCCGGCCGTTCAACCTGAGCGGCCATCCGGCGCTCAGCCTGCCGCTGCCGCTCGCGGGGACGCCACTGAAGGCCGGACTGCAGATCGTCGGACGCAAGGGCGCGGACGAACAGGTGTGCGCGCTGGCCGCGCACTTCGAAGCGGCGCTCGCCGCATGAACCACGATGCGGGCACCGCGTCCGATGCGCGCCCGCGAACCAGGGAATCACGCACCATGTCAGACCGAGTCGTTCTCGTCACCGGCGCCGCGCGCGGGCTCGGCGCCGTCATCGCCGAGCGCTTTCACGCGGCCGGCTATCGCGTCGCGCTGGCCGACATCGCCGCCGACGCCATTCACGCGCATGCACGCGAACTCGATGCGAGCGGCGAACGCGCGCTCGCGCTGCCGCTCGATGTCACGTCGAAACGCGATTTCGAAGCGGCGCGCGATGCGCTCGTCGCACGCTGGGGCACGATCGACGTGCTCGTGAACAATGCCGGCGCGTCGAAGGTCGTGCCCGCGATGGAGATCACGGCCGAGCAGTTCGACCACGTGATCGACGTGAACCTGCGCAGCGTGCTGTTCGGCTGCCAGGTGTTCGGCCAGTACTTCGCGGCGCGCGGCGCGGGCCGCATCGTCAACATCGCGTCGCTCGCCGGGCAGAACGGCGGCTCGGCGACGGGCGCGCACTACGCCGCGGCGAAAGGCGGCACGCTGACGCTGACCAAGGTGTTCGCGCGCGATCTCGCCGCGCAGGGCGTGACCGTCAACGCGATCTCGCCGGGTCCGCTCGATTTGCCGATCGTCTACGAGAGCGTCGCGCCGGACAAACTGCGGCAGGTGCTCGCGAGCCTGCCGGGCGGCAGGCTCGGATCGGCCGGCTTCGTCGCGGATGCGGCGGTGCTGCTCGCGTCGGGCGACGCGCATTTCGCGAACGGCGCATGCTGGGACATCAACGGCGGGTTGTACATGCGTTGAGTGTGCCGTGTCGCTTGCGCGCGCCGGCTACGTCGACCACGACGCGCGCTTCGGCGCGCGTGAATCCGCCTAGCGCGGCGTATCGCCGTCGCCGCCCCACACGACCATCACGTCGCGCACCAGTGCGGCGATCGAGGTCGCGCCGAGCTTCTCCTTGATGCTCGCGCGATGCACGTCGACGGTCTTCACGCTGATCGACAGGTCCGACGCGATCTGCTTGCTGCCCTTGCCGTCGACGACGCCGCGCAGCACCTCCTTCTCGCGCGCGGTCAGCGCATCGAGCCGCTGGCGCAACTCGCGGTGACGCTGGTCGAGCGCGTGCCGCTGCTGCGCGAGCCGCAGCGCACGCTGCACGCGCTCGAGCATCTGCTGCGAGTTGTACGGCTTCTCGACGAAATCGATCGCGCCGTTCTGCAGCGCGCGCACCGACATCGGGATGTCGCCGTGTCCGCTGACGAAGATCACCGGCAGCGTCGCGCCGCGCGCATTCAATTCCGCCTGCACGTCGAAACCGCTTTTCTCCGGCATCCGCACGTCGAGCACCAGGCACGCGGGCTGGTTCACGTCGAAGCGCGCAAGAAAGTCGGCCGCGTTCGCGAACCCTTCGGACGCGATGCCGACCGATTCGAGCAGCCACGCGAGCGACGTCCGCATGCCGCTGTCGTCGTCGACGATGTATACGATCGGAGCGGGTGACGTCATCGGGGTGTCTCGCAAAATATCGGTATCGGTATCACGCGCGATGCAGGTGGGGCAGGCGTCGTTCGTCGGGGTATGCGGCACATCATAGCGAGCCGAAAATCCGCTGAATACCCCTTCACGTACCGCGCGAACGCACAATCGCGCTTTTTTTCGCGCATCGTGCCGCGCATCTAGGTAGAACCTTTAGATACGTTGGCGCGAACGCCATCTTCGTCATCGTTCGTGCGAATGGTCGGCAGCATATTCTCGACGTACGCTCGGGTCATCGTCGGCGATGCGACGCTGCATCGACAGCGCCCGCGATCGCCGCCCTCATCCAACCAGGAGCGCCCATGTCCGCAACGACCGATACCCCGCAACCGGCGCGCGCCGAACCGACCGACGTGCAAAAGGCCTTCCGGCAAGCAATGGCCCACCTCGGCGCGGCCGTCAATGTCATCACCACCGCAGGGCCGCACGGCCGCTGCGGGATCACCGCGAGCGCGGTCTGTTCCGTCACCGACGCGCCGCCGACGCTGCTCGTGTGCCTGAACCGGTCAAGCGCGATGCATGCGATCTTCGAGCGCAATCGTCACGTGTGCATCAACGTGCTGCCGGCCGAGCATGAACTGCTCGCGCGGCATTTCGCGGGGATGACCGAGCTGCCGATGGAGCGGCGCTTCGCGCTGCCGGTGTGGGATCGCGGCGAACAGGACGTGCCCGTGCTGCGCGATGCGCTCGCGAGCCTGCAGGGCACGATCGCCGAGATGAAGGAAGTCGGCTCGCATTCGGTGATGTTCATCGAAGCGACGTCGATCCGCGTGCGCCGCGACGGCGACAGCCTCATCTACTTCAGCCGCGCGTTCCATCGCGTGTCGCGCACGGCCTGCGTGCAGTAACGATGCCGGCGCATCGCGGCGCCGGATGCAGGCCCGTGCCGGCTACGCGGACACCCGCAACGCGCGCTGTCCGGCCGCGAGCGCGGCGCCCGCGAACAGCGTGAGCGCCGAATACACGAGCCCGCGCGCGAGCCCCGCGCTGTCCGACACCCAACCGATCGCAACGGGCCCGGCGATCTGCCCGAACGCGAAGATCGTCGTGAACGCGCTGATCCCCTTCGCCCAGCCTTCCGGCGGCAGGTTGTGACGCACGAACGCGGTCGTCGCCGCGACCGCCGACAGGAACGTCGCGCCGAACAGCACACCCGATGCGAACGCGGCCGCGGGATGCACGAAGATCGCCGGCATCAGCGTCGCGATGCCGAGCAGCGCATTGAGCACGGCCAGCGCCTGGCCGCCGCGCATCCGGTCGAGCAGCCCCGACCACAGCCGCGCCGACACGACGGTCGCGACGCCGAGCATCACGTAGAACGCGGACACGACCGTGCCGCTCATCCCCGCGCCGCGCAGCAGCGCGACGATGAACGTCATGTAGCCGATATAGCCCACGCCGAAAAGGCCATAGCCCCCGAGCGCGAGCGCGAAGCGCGCCGGGCTCGCGGTCGCGGCCGGCGCGGCGCCGTCGCGCGGCGCAGCCGGCGCCGCATGCACGCGCTCGATGCGGCGCGCGGCCGACACGGCCAGCATCGAGAACAGCACGCACGCGAACGCGAGTGCGAACCACGCGGGCTGCCAGCCGTGCAGGCCATGCGCGAGCGTCGCCGGCACGAGCAGCGACGACGCGACGATTCCCCATCCGGTGCCGCCGTAATAAAGCCCGAGCAGCAGCCCCGCATCGCGCGGCGACGCCGACGCGAGCCGCGCGGCCAGCAAGCCGCCGCTGATGAAGATCAGCGCGCTGCCGATGCCGGTCGCGAGCCGCTCGATCAGCAGCGCGTTCGTGCCGGACGTGATTCCGCAGGCGGCCATCAACACCGCCGTGAGCGCGCAGCCGGCCGCCAGCAGCGTGCCGGTGCGCCAGCGTCGCGACAGGAACGGGAAGGCGAGCGCGCCGATCAGGTAGCCGGCTGCGTTGGCCGTGTTCAGCGCGCCGGCCTGCGCGAAGCTCCAGCCGAGATCGGACTTCATCGGCGGCAGCAGCAGCGCATACGAAAAGCGTGCGAGGCCGAGTGCGATCGCGCTGCCGAGCGACAGGCAGATCGCGAGCCGCCACGCGGCCATGCGGTCGGGGTCTTTTGCGCCGGCGTCCGGCCTTGCCTGGCCGGCGTGCTCCGGTTGCGACGCTGCGCGCATCGGGGTGTCTCCATCCTGGTTCGAATCGTCCCGCCGGAACGGCGGTGTGCGCGCGGCCGCAACCGGCGCGTGAAGTCGTCAGATGGTGCCAGAAAATCGGCGGGATCGCCGGGGCAGGCACACCGACGGCGCGTTCGCCGCCCGACGCCGCATCGAGCGTCGGCGGCCGACGGCCTCGAGGCCGAGCGTCCGCGCAACGCGAGCGCGACCTCGTTCGTCGCGACCACCGAGTTGAACTGCATCGCGAGAAAGCCGCCCTTGCGTGCGGCGAGCCGTGCCGGTTCGAAAGCCATGCCACGCGCTGACACGTGTTCCGTCTGCGGGCGTTTTACCTGCGCTCGGCGCGCGATGCGTTGCGAACGCTGGCGAGGTTTGCGCCGGAACGGTTGGCGGCGGCGGTGGCATGACGATGCACCGGCAATGCCGCGCGATCGGGGCAGCGGTTCGCCGTGGCCCCGATCGCCCCGCTTGCAGCAATGCGACATCGTCTTGCCAAAACCAGCCGTTTATTTTTTCCGGCGCGCGCGGCCGCGCATCATCTGCGCAAGCCTCGGCGCGCCGCTGCGGCGACGATCACCTCACTCCGGCGGAGACACCAATGAAAAGAAGCCACACCCTCAAGACGCTTGCCCTGCTCTGCTGCCTGGGCATCCAGTGCGCGACGTCGGCATTCGCCGACGAACCGAAGAAGGTCGCGTTCGTCGACACCGGCAATACCGGGCGCAGCGTGATGGCCGAAGCGATCGCAGGACAACTGATCGCGCAACGCCACGCGAATATCGCGGTAATCTCGCGCGCGGTCGACGAAGATCCTTACGACGAAAAGCCCGAAGCCAACGGCGTGATCCTGATGAAGCGGCGCGGGATCGACACGTCCGCGCACCGTTCGGTGCAACTGAGCGCCAACGACGTCAGGCATTCCGACGTGATCCTGACGATGACCGACAAGCACAAGGAAAAGGTGCTCGCGCTCTATCCGTCGGCGGCCGGCAAAGTGTTCACGCTCGCCGAATACGCGACCGGCGAGCACAAGGACGTGCCCGACGCGTGGGGCAAGCCGATCGACTTCTACGAATCGGTGACCGCGCAGCTCGACGCGTTCATCCCGGCCGCGCTCGACAAGGTCGCGACGGCCGCGCCCGCGAAGCCGTAACGCGGTTGTACCTGCCGGGTCGCCCGTCGCGTCGCGCGGCGGCCCCGGCCCCGGCCCCGGCAGGCCGATCGTCCCCGCAGTCCCCTCCCGCACCGCGCGTATTCTCCGCGCGCCAATGAGTTCGGCCGTTCGGCCGAATCGTCGCCGCACGCCCCGAATGAAAGAATGATCGTCGTTCGGGAAGCAGGCTTCATCACCCGGCATCCCGAACGACGAAAGCGCTGCATGCGTTCCTGCCACGGCATCGGTGCGCGGCGTTCCGCCTCGCGTTCGGCGGAGCCGGTCCCGCTGCATCGCGCCGGTTCCGCCTCTTCCGGCAAACCGCGAGATCACGTTGCTACCTCTACCCTCCATGTAGCTTATAAGTTACAATGCTCTCCAAATTCGAACTGCTTCGCTATCAGCGCGACGACGGTCGCGAGCCGTTCACCGAATGGCTGAACACCGTGCGCGACAAACTCGCGCAAGCGCGGATCCGCGAACGCCTGCGCCGCGTGGAAACCGGAAATTTCGGCGATTGCGAAGCTGGCGGCGAAGGCGTGGTCGAACTGCGCATCCATGTCGGCGCGGGATATCGCGTGTATTTCGGCCGATACGGCAGTGCACTGGTGCTACTGCTGTCCGGTGGCGACAAGCACGACCAACCCGACGACATCAGGCGCGCAAAGGAACACTGGTTGAACTGGAAGCGGAGGCAAACATGAACAAGCTGAAAGGCGCGGTATCGCACCACAACGCTGAAGTCGCCGAACTCGGCGCCGATCGCGAGCTCGCGGTCGCCTATCTGCGCGTCGCGATGGAATCGCTCGACGATCCCGACAATCGCGCAGCCGGGCTGCTCGCACTGCGCACGGTCGCCGAAGCGTACGGCGGCCTCGGCGCGGTTGCCGCGGAAGCCGGCATCAGCCGCGAATCGCTGTATCGCACGCTGTCGCCCAACGGCAACCCGACACTGAAAACCCTGCTCGCGGTGCTCAAGACCGTCGGCCTGCGCCTGTCCGTCGTCCCCGCGCAGCCGGCGCACGCGTAACCGCGCGCCGCTCGCTCACGGCTGCACCATCCACACGAGCAGCATGTCCGCCGGCGCGGCACGCATCCCCGCCGGCGGATGCGTGATCGTCGGCTCGATCGCGAGCGCCTGCGCGATCGTCGCCGTATCGTCGATGGTCGTCGTGCGCACGATCGTCATCAGCCGCGCGGGCCGATGCAGCGTCTCCCGATACAACGCGCCGTACCACAGCGGCCGCATCCCGAGCGCATCCTGCAGCACATAGGGATAACGCCACAGCCGCAGCACGAGGCGGCTGTCGGGATGCGCCGGATCGACGCGCACGAACACGCGGCGCGTGCTCTCGCCGTGCGTGTAGCGCGGCAGCACGGGCAGCATCCCGGCCGGCGCCTGCGGCAACAGCCAACGCAGCGCGGTCGCCGGCGACCACGGCGTCGCCCGCTGCCAGCCGGCCAGCGACAGATGGCGATCGAGCGTGTCCGACGTCGCGCACCATTGCAGCGGCAGATATTCCTCGCGGTCGCCGCCGATCTCGGTGCGCCGCATCGGTACGCGCTGCCAGCCGCCGCGCATCCACTGATCGACGGTCATCGCCACGACGTCGCCGACATGCGGACGCGCCGCGCGATCGAGCTGCCATTGCGCGGGCACCGTCCACACGCCCGCCGTCGCGAGCACGACGAGCACCGCGACGAGCGCGCCCCGGGGCTGCACGTGCTCGCGCACCTGCCAGTACGCATAGGCGCCGGCCAGCAGCGCGAACCAGGCGAGCCCGAGACTCCAGCCGCCGAGCAAGCCCGACAACCACGTATCGCCGACGTACAGCCGCGCGAAGCCGCCGAGCACGATCCACAGCACGACAGCCGTCGCGACCGGAATGCGCCACGACGCGGGCCGTTCACGCGCCAGCACCCAGCCGATGCCGCTGCTCGCAAGAATCGCGAACGCCGCATCGGCGTCGGGCAGCGGCACGTGCAGCGCGCCGGGCGGCAGGCTCGCGGGCGTCGCGCCAGATACGCCGCCGAACACCGGCACGAGCACGGCCGCGATGCCGACCGTCGCAAGCCACCAGGCGGAGGTCAGCCAGCAGCGATGGATCATCAGCCACACCAGAAACCCGGCCGCGACGATCAGCCCCGTATCGTGCCCGTGCAGCACGGCGAGCGCGCGCATCGCGGCGTCCACGGGCGGCGTGCGCAGGTTCTGCAGAAACGCATATAGCGCGATGTCGGCGTGCATCAGCGGATCGTTCGCGACGACGTCCTGCACGATGCCGGCGAACAGCCACACGCAGCCGACGAACAGCAGCGCGAGCACCGGCACCGCGCCCGGCAGGCGGCGTACCCGCGCGATGCCGTCGTGCAGCCGTGCGCCGAAGCGCGGCCAGCGGCGGGCACACGCGTGCACGGACGCAGCGATCGCGCGGTGCAGCAACGGCCAGCCGCGGCGCAGCGCGATGCGCACGCCGATCCACACAAGCGCGACCAGCGCGGCGACGACCAGCAGGATCGCGGCGACCCGCACGCTGATCGCCGCGGCCAGGGCCGCCGACGCACCGAACAGGATGCCCGGTGCGACGTGCACGGGCGCCCAGATCAGCGCCGACACGACGTTGAAGGGATAGAACGAGCGCCGCGGCAGCGTCGCGCAGCCGACGACGACCGGCACGACCGCACGCACCGGCGCCAGGAAGCGCGCGAGCACGATGCTCTTGATGCCGTGCCGCAACACGAACTGCTCGCCGCGTGAATATGCGTCCGCATAGCCGACGCGCACCAGCCTGTTTCGCACCGCGCTGCGGTAGCGCCGCCCGAGCTCGTAACTGACCGCGTCGCCGACGATCGCGCCGGCGGCCGCGACACCGATCGTCGTCCAGCCGTCGAGCGCGCCCGCGCCGATCAGCGTGCCGGCCGCGAACATCACGGCGCCGGCCGGCACGAACGTGCCGACCAGCGCGATCGCCTCGGCACCGGCCGTGACGAACACGATCGCCAGCACGAGCGCCGGATGCGCGCCGATCGCGCCGAGCCACGCGTGGATCGTGCCGCTCATCGCGGGCCGCGCGGCGTGGCGGCACGACGTGCATGCGCCGGGCTCGCGGTGGCGTGGGGAGGGTTCATCGGAGGGTGCGCGCGTTCGAGACGGCGGGGGCGTCAGTCGAATTCGTGCTGGCGCGCGTCGACCTCGAGCGGTGCGTCGTGATAGCCGACGGTCGCGATCTCGTGCAGATAGCGCGCGAGAAACGCGCCGATCGAGCCGGCCGCCTCGTACTGATGCACGTGGCGGAATTCGTGCGCGAGCAGGCGTCGCGTCTCCTGGCCGCGCAACACGAACACCGCATGGCCGAGCGTGAGGCCGATCGTCCCGGGCGACAGCAGTCCGGTGTCGCGCGCGATCGCGCCCAGCGCCGGCGTGTCGGGAAACGGCAGCCGGTCGGCGACCACGATCCGGATCCGCTCCGGTTGCGCGACGCCCACGGCCCGCGCATCGTCGGCCTGCGCAGGCGTCAGCGGCACGCCCCGGGCGAGCCCGTGGGCCGCCTGCGCAGCGGCCCACGCGACGGCGTCGGGCAGCGCGGACGGCAGGATGTCGGCGAGATCGATCATCGTGGAGGCTCCTCGGGACGGACAGGTCAATCGGGCACCAGTTTATCTCCGAATCAGGGCGATCCGCGAGGTGCGGCATCGGTCCGGCCCCGGCGATTCCTCGGGAATACCCGCCCCGCCTGGCTCCATCGCCTGTACCATTTCCCGCGGATTATTTCGCAGCCGAATACGATCCACACCAGGATGTCTCAAAAATTTACCGCCGGTGCACCATTTCCCGCTTCGGCGGAATATATTGGTCAGAAGAACAGCCGCAGCGGCGACCGGCAGAACAGCCCGCGGTGTCATCCCGAAGAGGACCGCTAGATGATCAGGGTAATTCTGGCTGACGATCACGCAGTCATGCGCGACGGACTGCGTCACATCCTGGAAACGGCCGGCGGCTTCGAAATCGTCGGCGAGGCGAGCGACGGCTCGGCCACGCTCGAGCTGGCCGAACACCGCGCCGCCGACGTGCTGCTGCTCGACCTGTCGATGCCCGCACCGACCGGCATCGAGCTGATCCGGCTCGTCAGGACGCGCGCGCCGTCGCTGCGCACGCTCGTGCTGACGATGCATGCGGAGACGCAGTACGCGGCCCGCGCGTTCAAGGCCGGCGCCACCGGCTATCTGACGAAGGACAGCGCGACCGCCGAACTCGTCGACGCCGTCGGCAAGGTGGCCGCGGGCGGCGTCTACGTGAGCCCGTCGGCGGCCGAAAGCCTGGCGCGCACGCTGCGCGCGCCGACCGAAATGCTGCCGCACGAACGGCTGTCCGCGCGCGAACTCGACGTGATGCGCCGCATCGTCGCCGGCCAGACCGTCACGCGGATCGCGTCCGAGCTCACGCTGAGCGCGAAGACGGTCAGCACGTACAAGACGCGCATTCTCGAGAAGATGGATCTGCCGCACGAAGCCGCACTGGTGCGCTACGCGGTGCGGCACGATCTCGACATGGGCTTCGACGACGCATGATGCCCGCCTTCCGCTACCGCCCCGCCGCTGCCGACGACGAAGACGACGCGTCGGAGCCGTCGCGGATGTTCATGTCGTCGCTGCCGCCGGGCCGGCGCGAGCGGCGGCTCGCGCTCGCGACGGTCGTCGTGTCGGCCCTGATCTTCGTTGCGCTCGCACCGTTCGCGGATACGCAGCTTGCTCGGGTCTGGGGATTCATTCCCGTGTACCAGTCGGCGATCGTCGTCAACGACATGGTGACGGCCGGCCTCCTGCTCGGCCAGTACGCGATCCTGCGCGAGAAATCGCTGCTCGCGCTCGCGGGCGGCTATCTGTTCACGGCCTTCATGGCCGGCACGCACATGCTGAGCTTCCCCGGCCTGTTCACGCCGTCGGGCCTGCTCGGCGCGGGCGAACAGACTACCGCATGGCTGTACCTGTTCTGGCACGGCGGCTTTCCGCTGGCGGTCGCCGCGTACGTGCTGCTGCGCGAGACGCCGCGCGCGCGCCAGCCGTCGGTGACGCAGCGCAGCGCGGCGATCCCGATTCTGCTCTGCATCGTATCGGTCGCGAGCGCGACCGTCGCACTCGCCCTGCTCGCGACCACCGGCCACGATCTGCTGCCGCGCATCATGCAGGGCAACCGGATGGCCGCGACGATGGCGTACGCGATCACGACCGTCTGGGCGCTGAACCTCGCCGCGCTCGTGCTGATGTGGCGGCAGCGGCGCCCCCATTCCGTGCTCGACCTGTGGGTGACGATCGTGCTCGTCGCGTGGCTGTTCGACATCGCGCTGTCGGCGATGCTGAATCACGGACGCTTCGATCTCGGCTTCTACGCCGGGCGCACCTACGGCCTCGTCGCGTCGGGTGTCGTGCTGTTCGCGCTGCTGTTCGAGAACGGCCGGCTGCATGCGCAGACGGTGCGCGCGCTGGCCGGCGCGCGCTATCAGCATCTGCTGGTCGTGCAGAAGAGCGCGCAGCTCAACGACGCGAACGAACGGCTCGAGCAACGCGTCGCCGCGCGCACCGCGCAGTTGAGCGCGTCGAACCGCGACCTGCGGCGCGAAGTCGAGGAGCGCGTGCGTGCGGAGCGGGCCTTGCAGGCGTCGCGCGAGGATCTGCGCGAGATCGCGGCGATCAGCGCGACCGCCCGAGAGGCCGAACAGCGCCGCATCGCACGCGAACTGCACGACGAACTTGCGCAGATGCTCGCAACGCTGAAGAACGATCTCGAATGGCTGCTCGATCGCGTGCCGCAGGACGATGCGCCGCTGGCACGCAAGATCGCGTCGATGCATGCGCTCGCGCGCGACGCGGTGACGGCCACGCGGCGCATCGCATCGGACCTGCGGCCGCTGATGCTCGACGATCTCGGGTTTGCCGCGGCAATGCAATGGCTCGTCGAGGATTTCCGGCACCGTCGCGGGATGGCATGCACGCTGCGGGTCGAGCCGGGCGAGCTGCAGCTCGACGAACCGTATGCGACGGCGGTGTTCCGCATCGCGCAGGAAGCGCTCGCGAACGTCGCGCGGCATGCGGCCGCGTCGAGCGCGAGCGTGACGCTCCTGTATCGCGACGAGACGATCGCGCTGACGATACGCGACGACGGTGCGGGCTTCGATCCAGGTGCGCCGCGCAAGTCGGGATCGTTCGGGCTGGTCGGGCTGCGCGAGCGCGCGTATCTCGTCGGCGGCACGCTGCGCATCGATACGACGCTCGGCGAAGGGACGACGGTGGAGGTGGATATTCCGGTGGCGTCCGCGCATGTGGCGATCGCGCATGGCGGGGATGGCGCTTCGCGGACGAGGCCATGACGCGGCTGGCGCGGCGGCGGGAGGGATTGCCGCTGCGGCGACGATCAGTGGTAGTCGTCTTCCCGCTGATGCCGGACGGAAAGGATCGTGACTTGTTCTGCGCTTTCGATCTCAAACAGCGGCACATAGCCCGACGTACGAAAGGAAACGATCAGTTCGCGCAGAAACGGATTGCGCTCATCGAGCTTGCGGCAGGTGAACGGGAACAATCGCAACATGGCCACGCCTCGTTCGATTGCTTCCAACGCCCTCGCTGCCGCTTCCACATCACGTTCGAGCAGATATCGATACAGTTACAAGGTCTTCACGCGCTGCCGGCGTATATCGAATCTGGTAGCTCAATCGGCCGCCTTCTTCGAACGAGCGGCTTTCAGCATGCGCTCGAGCTCGCTCTGAACATCCGCGGCATCGACGTATTCGCCCGTGCGCCGCGCCTCGTCATGCGACGCCAAACCTCGTGCGACGAATTCGTGCTGCAGCCGCCGCCGGGCAATGCCATCGCGCAACGCCGATTCCATGAACGCAGACAGCGTCTCGTTTTCCGCCAGGACCGATTCCGCTTCCTCGCGCAACCGCAGATCGACTCGCAGCGCGGGCATCGTAGCCGTTTTCATTACATTCTCCCTGCATTACATATGTAATGCAGGGCAGCAAACCGCCCAAATCGACGGTAGTCGGCCATTCGTCATAGCCGAACCGTCAAGGGCGCGCTCACGCCCGCGCCGCCGCCATCCCCCGCTCCGAGCGCGTCCACGCGACCAGCGCGCCGACGCCGAGCAGCGCGAGGCACACGATCGGTACGATCATCGGCCCGAACGCGGTGCCCGTCACCTTGCCCGCGAACGGCATCAGGTTCTGGCTGAAGAAGCCGCCCAGGTTGCCGATCGAATTGATCGCCGCGACGCTCGCCGCCGCACGCGCGCCAGTGAAGTAACGCGGCGGCATTGACCAGAAGCACGGATACAGCAGCGGAATGCACGCTCCGCCGAGCACGAGCGCAATGAAGCGCAGCGGCGTCGACGGCAGCACGAGGCTCAACAGGAAGCCGAGCGCGCCGAGCGCCGCGACGATCGCGATCGTGCGCAGGATGCTCTTCGCACGGCGCAGCTTCGACGGCAGCCACAGCAGCAGCAGCACCGCGAGCGCCCAAGGCAGCATGCTCAGCAGCCCGTTCGTGCCGCTCGACACGCCGAATGACTTCACGATCGTCGGCAGCCAGTACGTGACGCCGTACAGCGACGTCGACATCAGCATGTAGGTCGCGGCGAACAGCATCACGCGCGGATCGAGCAGCGCCTTCCACGGCTGCGCGTGCTCGGCCTGCGCCGGCTTCTCGCGCTCGAGCGCGGCCGCGACGATCTGCTTCTCGCGTTCGTCGAGAAACGGCGCGTCGCGGAACGATGCGGGCAACACGCGGAACACGACGATCGCGACGATCACCGCCGGGATGCCCGTCGCCACGAATACCCACTGCCAGCCCGCCAGCCCCCACACGCCGTTCAGGCTCAGCAGCACGCCGCCGACCAGCGAGCCGAGCATGTTCGCGAGCGCGCTGCCGAGCGTGAAGATGCCCAGCACCTTCGCGCGGTAGCTCTGCGGGAACCACAGCGTCAGGTAATAGATCACGCCCGGATAGAAGCCGGCCTCGGCGATCCCCAGCAGGAAACGCAGCGAACAGAACGCGGGCATCGATGTCGTGAAGCCCATCAGCACGGTGATGAGGCCCCACGTCAGCATGATCCGCGCGAGCCACACGCGGGCGCCGAAGCGATGCAGCGCGAGCGTGCTCGGCACCTCGAACAGCAGGTAGCCGATAAAGAACAGCGACGACGCGAGACCGAACGCGGCTTCGGTCATCCCGAGGCTGTGCACCATCTGCAGTTTCGCGAAACCGACGTTCTGCCGGTCGATGAACGCAATCAGGAACATCACGACGAGGATGGGCAACAGGCGTCGCGCCATCTTCGACATGATGCGCTGCTCTTCGGCGGACGCGGGGTCCAGGGTTTCGGTGGCATTCACTGCAGGCTCCTCCGTGAATCGGTTGCTTGTCGGTTGAATCGGCGCCGCGCGCGACGGGCGCGCGGGCACGGAAATATTTCGATGAATGGTGTGCGGCGTGCGGCGCCCCGCTGCGGCGCTCAGCCCGGCCGGTAGTCGTCGAGCATCGGCGCGAACATCTCGTGCCACGCACGCGGCTTCGCCTTGATCGTGCCGGCGAGATACAGGAATTCGACGTAGTCCATCAGCTGGTTCGGCCGCACCGAGAAACGCGTATCGGGCGCGGCGAGCATCTGCATCACGTCGTCATGCGACACGCCGACGCCCGACGACGCCGCATACAGCGCAGCGGCCGCGCGCGGATCCTGCGCGATCAGGCGATTCGCTTCATCGAGCGCGGCGAGAAACGCCACGGCCAGCGCGGGCTCCGCATCGACGAGCCGCTTCGGCGCGAACACGACGTCGAGCGTCATCGGGCCCAGCACGTCGACCGAATTCACGATGCGATGAATGCCCGGCTGCCGCAACTCGAGCGTCGAGAACGGCGGCGAAGTGAAGTGCGCGGTGATGCCGTTCTCGCGACGGATCAGCGCCTGCATCGCCTGCGGATGCGGCAGGTTCACGGTGATCGAGTCGAGCTGCGCGAAATGCTTCGCGCCGAGCTGCCGGCTGGCGACCATCTGCAGCACGACCGCCGACAGCGACGTGCGGATGCCCGGCACCGCGATCCGGTCGGCGCTCGTGAAGTCGTGCAGCGATGCGAGGCCGGAACGGTTCGCATTGAGCGACAGCGACGTCGTCGACAATCCGCTGATACCGATCACCTCGACATTCGGAATGCCGCGCGCCCGCGCCCACAGCTCGATGAAGCCGGGCGCGCCGGCGCCCGCGAAATCGAGCGTGCCGGCCATCATCGCGTCGTTGACGGAATTGCCGCCGTCGAGCAGCACCCAGTCGACCGCGATCTCGCGCAGGCCGTGCCGCGCCGCGTGCCGCTCGAACAGCCGCTGCTTCTCCATCACGAGCAGCGGCAGGTACAGCACGCCATAGCCTTTCGAGATCCGCACGGTGCGCGGCGTCGAACGCACGAGCGATGGCGCCCCGAGCACGCCGAGGCCGGCTGCGATCAACGCGCGGCGGCGTAGCGACGTCGTCATGCGTGCGCCCGGCTGCCGAAGACGGCGGACTGCGACCCGGCAGCCGGCGTCGCGCTCGCGTGCGCGTCCGGCCGCGTGGTCGTCGTGTCCGTGACATGCTGCATGTTGCCGTCTCCTCTGGTATTAATGCCGTCTTCGCTTGTTCCGGCTCGACACAGGTTATCGATCGAGTCTGAGAAAATGCTGACATCCCCGCCCCGGGAAAACCCCTAACCCATCTACCTGCGAACCGGCACCATGCGCATTCTCGTCGTGGAGGACGATGCCGAAATCGGCGCGGCGATCCGCAGCCGCCTGACGCGGCTCGGCCATGCCGTCGATCTGGAAACCGACGGCTCGACCGCAAACGGCCTGCTGCGCGTCGAACGCTTCGATCTCGTCGTGCTCGATGCCAACCTGCCCGGCCTCGACGGTTTCGCGGTGCTGCGTAACCTGCGCGCATCGGGCAGCACGACGCCGGTGCTGCTCGTCACCGCACGCTCGGCGATCGACGACCGCGTGAGCGGCCTCGGCCTCGGCGCCGACGACTATCTGGTGAAACCGTTCGACTACCGCGAGCTCGACGCGCGCGTGCAGGCGCTGCTGCGCCGCAACAGCGGCCATGCGAACGACGTGCTGACGCTCGGCGGCCTCGTGATCGACCGCAGCAGCCGCCTCGCGGAACTCGACGGCCAGCCGCTGTCGCTGTCGCGCCAGGAGTTCGCGCTGCTCGAGATTCTCGCGAGCCGCCCGCAGCGGATCTTCTCGAAGGACGAGCTGCTGAACCAGTTGTTCAGCTTCGGCAACGAGCCGACCGCGAACGCGGTCGAGCAATACGTGACGCGCGTACGCAGGAAGCTGCAGGGCAGTTCAGTCGAAATCCGCACCGCGCGCGGGATGGGGTATCAGATTGCCGCGCATTGACTGGTTCCCGAAGACGCTGTTCGGGCGCACGCTGCTGTTCATCGCGCTCGTCGTCGCGACCGGCGCGCTCGCGCTTGCCGCGATCGCGCGCTACTACGCGGGCGTCGCGGCCGAACGCGCTTACGACCAGTTGCTCGCCGGCGCGTCGATCCAGGTCGCGGAGAACCTGTACGTCCAGGGCGGCGTGCTCGCGCTGAACCCGCCGGTCGCCGCGCTGTCGACGCTGTCGCGCTACGACCTCGTCTACTACAAGGTCGTCGATTCGCGCGGCGTCGTGGTGGCCGGCTACAACGATCTCTCGAGTCCGGTGGCGCTCGCCGCCGCGAAACAGGGCCCGGCGTTCGCGAACGCGGTGTACCAGGGGCATCGGATCCGCACCGCGACCATCGCACGCTACATGCCCGAAGAGAGCACGCCGGGCTGGGCGCTCGTCACCGTTGCGCAGACAACCAATGCGCGACAGCAACTGACGAACGACATGAGCATCAAGGTGTGGACGCTGATCCTGCTGATGAGCGTGCTCGCGATCGGTGCGAGCGGCCTCGCGATCCGGCGCGGGCTGCGCCCGCTCGCGCAGATCGGCGCGATCATCGCCGCGCGCGACCCGGCCGACCTGCGGCCGGTGGCCGTCGACACGCCGAGCGAGATCGATGCGATCATCGGTTCGATCAACGGACTGATGCGCCGCCTCGCGGAACGGATCAACGCGATGCAGCGCTTCATCGCCGACGCCGCGCACCAGATGCGCACGCCGCTCGCGCGACTCGACGCGCAGATCGAACTGCTCGACGGCGAGGCCGATCCCGCGCGTCACGCGGCGCGGCTCGATGCGCTGCGTGCGACCTGCTCGGACGTCGGACGGCTCACGGGGCAGTTGCTCAATCATGCGATGGTGATCCATCGCACGGAGGCCGTGCCGCTGCAACCCGTCGAACTCGTCGCGCTCGCGAAGGACGTGCTCGGCCGCGCGATTCCGCTGGCAGACGAGCGCGATGTGGCCGTTGCATTCGCCAGCGATTCACCGCATGCGTGGATCGACGGCGATGCGATCAGCTTGCAGGAGGCGCTGTCGAACGTGCTGCACAACGCGCTGCTGCATGGGCATGCGGACGACCTCGTCGTGTCGGTCGCCGCCACAGGCAACGCGGACGATACGGTGACGCTGACCGTCACCGACAACGGGCAAGGCATTGCGCGCGAGCATTGGGATGCGGCGTTGCAGCCGTTCGTGCGGATCGCGCCGGACGGCACCGAGCGTCGCACCGGGTCGGGCCTCGGGCTCGCGATCGTGCAGGAAGTGATGAAGGCGCATGGCGGGCGGGTCGGGTTCGCATTTCCCGATGCGGGCGGATTTGCAGTGGTGCTGACGTTTCCGCGGCCGGTGACGGCCCATGCAAGCAAGACCCCGCTTCGCCGGACGACCTGACGCAGCGTCCGTCGCACGGCAGCGGGCGACAGGCGCTCAACCGTCGCTGTCGCGATCGTCGGCGTTGCGCGCCGCATGCCGCGCCACCAGCTGGTCCAGCTCGTCATAGCGACCGTCGCAGAAGAGGCGGCACAACGTGTCGACGTCGACGCGTTTCCTGACGTCGATCGTTTCGACGTGCTGCTCCAGCTTCGCCTTTCCCATGCCGAACAGCCCCTTCTTCATCCGCATGGAAACGACATTCAACTGGAAGCCGTCCGCGTGCGCGTTGCTCAGCGCGCTGATCCACAATTCGCGCTGATCGCCGGCATGCTGCAGCACGAGCGCGGGCAACGGGCCGTCCTGCAACGCGTTCCAGTCGGCATGCTGGGCGGCCCACGGGAATGCATCGAAGGCCTGCGTGAACGACGCGTAGTCCGTCGCGCCCTCGGGATCCAGCTGGTTGTAGTCGTAGCCGACTTTCTGCGTGGAATAGGTCAACATGGCGCGGGGGTCTCCGTGGCGTCGATCGCGACAGAACGCTAATCTACTCCACATTTCGCCGCGCGGGGCCGCGCCGGCCCGCGCGACCTACACCGCCACCGCCTCCCCGCCGAGATACGCATCGCGCACGCGCTCGTCGTCGAGCAGCGTTTTCGCGGGTCCTTCGAGCACCACGCGCCCCGTCTGCAGCACGTATCCGTAGTGCGCGATCTCCAGCGCGAGGCTCGCGTTCTGCTCGACCATGAACACCGTCACGCCCTGCCGGTTGATCGTATCGATCAGTTCCAGCACCTTGTCGACGTACAGCGGCGACAATCCCATCGTCGGCTCGTCCATGCAGATCAGCTTGGGCCGCGCCATCAGCGCACGCGCCATCGCCAGCATCTGCTGCTCGCCGCCGGACAACGTTCCCGCGCGCTGCGCGAGCCGCTCGCGCACCCGGGGAAACAAGTCGAGCACGCGCTCGCAGTCGTCCGCCACCGCGGCGCGGTCGCCACGCGTGTACGCCCCCATCAGCAGGTTCTCGCGCACGCTCATGTCGCCGAACAGACGCCGTGCTTCGGGCACCGCCGCGATCCCGCGCCGCACCCGCTGCGGCGTCGCGAGCGCCGTCACGTCGCCGCCGTCGAAACGCACGACGCCGCGACGCGGCCGCATCAGCCCGAGAATGAGCTTCATCGTCGTCGACTTGCCGCTCGCGTTGCCGCCGAGCAGGCTGACGATCTGCCCGCGGCCGACTGCGACATTCACGTCGAAGTGCACCTGCACCGGCCCGTAGAACGTGTCGAGGTGTTCGAGTTTCAGCAGCGCGTCGGTCATGGTCGTGTCGGGTCCGGATGAAAGTGTGCTCATGCCGCCGCCTGCACGGTACGCTCGGCCGCCGCGCCGCCTGCGTGACGGCGGCCGAGGTAGGCCTCGATCACGCGCGGATCGCGCCGCACGTCGCGTGGCACGCCTTCGGCGATCTTCACGCCGTTGTCGAGCACCATCACGCGGTCGGACACGCGCATCACGAGTTCGAGCTTGTGCTCGATCAGCAGGATCGTCAGCCCGCGCGCCTTCAGCGACTGAATCAGTTGAAGCATCTCGGCCGTCTCCGTTTCGTTCATCCCGGCCGTCGGCTCGTCGAGCAGCAGCAGGCGCGGATGCAGCGCGAGCGCGCGGCCGATCTCCACGCGCCGCCGGTTCGCGTACGACAGGCTGTGCGCCGGATGATCGATGCGCGGCGTGAGCCGCTGGCCGAAGCCGGCGATGATGTCGCGCGCCTCGTCGCGCAGCGCCGCTTCCTCGCGGCGCACCGACGCGGGCCGCACGAGCGCGCGCCATACCTCGGCCGCGGCGCCGAGCGCGCGCCAGCCGGGCCGGGCCGCACGCAGCCGCGCATGCGCGCCGATCAGCACGTTGTCGAGCACGCTCAGGTTGCCGAACACGCGGCCGTGCTGGAACGTGCGCGCGATGCCGAGCGCCGCGAGCCGTTCCGGCGCGGTGCCGGTGATGTCGCGGCCGTCGAACGTCACGCGGCCGGCATCGGGCCGGTCGGCTCCCGCGATCAGGTTGAACAGCGTCGACTTGCCCGCGCCGTTCGGGCCGATCACGCTGAGCAGTTCGCCGTCGGCGAGCGTGAGGCTGGCGCCGTCGAGCGCGGTCACGCCGTCGAAGCGACGCGTCAGGCCCTGCACGTCGAGCAAGGGTCGGGGGATGGTCATCGCGTTTTCCTCACACCGTGCCGAGCAGGCCCTGCGGCCGGAACCGGACGAGCAGCAGCAGCACGAGCCCGTAGATCAGCATCCGGTAATCGGCCGCCCAGCGGAACAGTTCAGGCAACCCGATCAGTGCAACCGCGCCGACGATGCCGCCGAGCACGTTGCCCAGCCCGCCCAGGATCACCATCGTCAGCGCAAGAATCGACACCTGCGAATCGAAGGTCTGGTGATTGATGTAGCTGTACAGATGAGCGGCGATGCCGCCGCTCACGCCGGCCGCGACCCCGCCGACCGCGAACGCGATCGCCTTGTAGCGGTTCGGCGCGATGCCGTGCGCACGGGCGGCGACGTCGTCCTCGCGCACCGCGCGCAGCGTGCGGCCGAGATGCGAGTGCAGCAGCCGCACCTGCACGAGCGCGAACACGACGAGCACCGCGAACGTGAACCAGTATGCGGCGCGCGCGGTCGCCGCCCACGGCAGCGGCGCGATGCCGGTGATGCCGAGCGGGCCGCGCGTGAGGCCGTCCCAGTTCAGGATCACGAGGCTCACCACTTCGCCGATGCCGAGCGTCGCGATCGACACGTAGTGTCCGCGCAGCCGGAACGCCGGGTAGACGAGCAGCGTGCCGAGCACGGCGGTGATCGCGCCCGCGCACGGAATCGTCACGGCGGGCGACCAGCCGAGATCCGACGACAGCAGCGCCGACGCGTACGCGCCGATCACGAGCAGCGCCGCATGGCCGAGCGAGATCTGCCCGACCGTGCCCGCGACGAGCGTGAGGCTCAACGCGAGCAGACCGTACAGCCACGCGTTGGTCAACGTCTGCAGCACGTACGGCGACGCGCCGAGCCACGGCAGCACGGCCGCCAGCGCAATCAGCACCGCGAGCAGCGGACGCGGCACGCGCACCGCCTTCGCGGCCGCGAGGAAGGTGCCCGTCATCGGCTCCGGCGGCAGCGCGCGGTTCGCGCTGAACAGCCCGTTCGGCCGCCACACGAGGAACACGATCAGCAGTCCGAACGCGAACAGGTCGCGGTAGCTCGTGCCGAACAGCGCGACGCCGTAGCTTTCGACGAGACCGAGCAGCAGGCTGCCCGCGATCGCGCCCGGCACGTTGCCGAGCCCGCCGATCAGCAACGCGACCACGCCCTTCAGCGTCGCCTGGAAACCCATCGCAGGGTCGATGCTGTTGTAGTACATGCCGACCAGCAGCCCGCTCACGCCGCCGAGCGCGCACGCGATCGCGAACACCGTCTGGTTCACGCGATCGACGTCGACGCCCATCTGCAGCGCGGCGTCGCGATCCTGCGCGGTCGCGCGCACGGCCCAGCCGAGCCGCGTGAAGCGCAGGAAGCCGTACAGCAGCGCGGCCGCCGCGATGCCGATGCCGGCGATCAGCAGGTCGAGCGAGCCGAGCGTCGCGCCGGCGATCCGCACGTGCCAGTCGGGCAACGGCGTGGGCACCGCACGCGGGTCCGCGCCGAACACGAGTTGCGCGAGCTGGTCGAGGATGAAGCTGATGCCGATCGTCGCGAGCAGCGGCGCGATGCGCGCCGCGTGGCGCAGCGGCCGCAGCCCGATCCGCTCGATTGCGATGCCGAGCGCGCCGCAGCCGACGACGACCGCCGCGAGCGCGACCGGCAGCGGCAGCCCGAAGCGCGTCAGGCATAGCCAGCCGATGAACGCGCCGGCCATGTAGACCGAGCCATGCGCGAAGTTGATCAGGTGCGACACGCCGAAGATCAGCGCGAGCCCGACCGCGAGCAACGCGTAGATGTTGCCGACGATGAGGCCGTTGAGCGTGTAGTCGAGCCAGGAAGCCATCACGATGCGTCCGTCTTGAGCATGCGGGTCAGAGTCGGGGTCACGTCCGGATTCAGCGCGCCGCGATCTGCGGCTTCGCGCCATCCCACAGCGCCCACTGCCCCTGCTTCACGACGAGATACACGGTGCGCGCGCCCGCGACGCGGCGCGTCTGCGGATCGAAGCGCACCTTGCCGAAGATCACGCTCGGCACGTCGCTCACCTTCGCGAAGCCGTCGTGCGCGGCCTGGCGCGTCGTGCCGTAGCGGCGCAACACGTCGGCCGACAGGATCAGCGCGTCGTACGCGCGCGCGACGAACGAATCCGGATCGGTATGGAATTTCGCGCGATAACGCTGCACGAACGCCTGCACTTCGGGGCGTGGCTCGGCCGGGAAAAAGTTCGATTCCGTATAGACGCCGTCGACGGCCGTGCCGCCGAGTTCGAGGAACTTCGGCGAATACACGGAGCCGACCGCCGCGATCGGCAGCGTGACGCCCGACGTGCGCGCCTGCCGCGCGATCTGCGCGCCGTCCGCGTAGTACGAAATCAGCACGATCGAATCGGGCTTCGACTCACCGATGCGCACGAGCGTCGAGCGGAAATCCTTCTCCGTCGGCTGGTAGCCCTCGGCCGCGACGACCTGTGCGCCGAGCCCTGTCGCCGCCTTCGCGAAGATGTCCTTGCTGGTGCGGCCCCAGTCGGTATTCAGGTACAGCACCGCGATCCGCTTGAAACCGAGTTCCTTCACCGCATAGCGCGCGAGCAGCGGCTGCTCTTCGGCCTGGCTCAACGCGGTGCTCCACAGATAGTCGCCGCCCTTCGTGAAATCCGGATGCGAGTTCGTAAAGCCGAACTGGATCAGTTGCCCGCGCTGGTAGATCGGCGACGCGGCCATCGACGTCGCGCTGGAGAAGTCGCCGAGCTCGATCACGATGCGCGGGTCCGCGACGAATTTCTGCGCGATCGCCACGGCCTGGCGCGGATCGCTGCGGCTGTCCTGGAAGTCGATCGCGAGCGGCCGGCCATGAATGCCGCCGCTGCCGTTGATCTCATCGAGCGCGAGATCGAAACCGCGCTTCCACTGCTCGCCGTATTGCGCGTCCTGCCCGGTAAGCGGCCCGCTCACGCCGATCACGACCGGCTCGCCCGATACGCCCGCCGCGAGCGCGCCGCCCGTCGACAAACCCCATGCGGCAGCCAGCGCCGCCACCGTGCCCAGCACGCGCCGCCATGCGCCGCGTGTGTCGTTCCCCGAAACGTTCATGCATCCCCCGGCTTCAGTCGATCGAAAAGAGTGAGGGCATGTAACCATCCGGTTCAGGGCGTTCCAACGAAGTTTTGCGCATATCGATATCGCGCACGGCGCGAAGCGAAACGAACGCGTGACGGTGACCCGCGGAGCGCGCCTCGCGCATTGCACCGGTGCGCGGCGCAGCGCGTTGATTCGATTGACGTTTCCCGCGCGGCGCCGATGGCCGCCGATGCGCGTGCATGCATCTCCGGCCGTCGCGGCACGCACGCGCTTCGCATTTTTCGCGCTGTCGATAGCAAAAATCATTATATGAATCACGCATGCTCACACTTCTACAATGCGCAAATCGCATCATCGGAACGCGTCATGGAGCTGCATCAACTCGAAGCCTTTTCCGCGGTCATGTCGGCCGGCAGCGTGACCGGCGCCGGCGAACTGCTCGGCCGCTCGCAGCCTGCCGTCACGCGGCAGATCCAGGAGCTCGAAGCCGATCTCGGCTACGCGCTGTTCGACCGGCATGGCCCGCGCGTGACGCCGACGCGGCGCGCGTTCCTGCTCTACGAGGAAGTCGAGCGTTCGCTCGTCGGGCTGCGCGCGATCGAAGCGCGTGCCCGTGCACTCGGCGACGAAACGGCCGAACCGGTGCGCATCGCGGCGACGCCTTCGCTCGCGGCCACGCTCGTGCCGGCCGCGCTTGCCGCGCTGCCCGACGATGCCCATGCGCCGCACTATCAGTTGCGCAGCGAGTCGGCCGAACACGTCGTGCACGAGGTGCTGGCCGGCACCGCCGATATCGGCGTCGTCACGCTGCCGATGGCGCATGCAGGGCTCGACGTGCACTGGATCGCGCAGACGCCATGCGTCGCCGTGTTGCCTGCCGACGATCCGCTCGCGACGAAGCCGCGCATCGCGCTGCGCGATCTCGCGCGGCGTCGCATCGTGACGGTCGCGAACCGGCACCGGTTGCGCCAGCGGATCGATGCCGCGTTCGCCGCCGCACGCGTCGAGGCGCGCGTATTCATCGAAACCAATGCATCGTTGAATGCCGTGATGGCCGCGCGCGCGGGCGTCGGGATCGGCATCGTCGATCCCGCGACCGGCGTCGCGCTGCCGGTGGACGGCGTGGTCGCGCGCCCGCTCGACGTCGACATCCCGTTCGCGTTCGGAGTCGCGACACCGGCCGGCAAAGCCCGCACGGCCGCCGTCGAGGCATTGCTCGACGCGTTGCATCGCACGACGCACACGCTGCTCGACGACGTGATCTTTCACGATGCCGCGGCACACGACGCACTGCTGCGCGGCGACCGGCTGCGCACGGATCGCTCGACCCGAGCCGCACGCACGCGCCGGACGCGCCGGGAGGCCGCATGACGACGCCGGCCACACTCGCAGCCCTCGAAGCGCGGCTCGCGCAGGATCTTTGCTGGCTCGATTTGCCCGCCCCGCCGTGGGTGCCGCCGCGCACCGTCGACGGCACGCGCGTGCTCGACGTCGCCATCGTCGGCGGCGGAATGGCGGGGCTCGCCGCGTCGGCCGAACTGCGTCTGCTCGGCATCGACAACCAGTGCGTGATCGACCGCGCGCCGGCCGGCTACGAAGGCCCCTGGATCACGTTCGCGCGCATGGAGACACTGCGTTCGCCGAAGCAACTCACCGGCCCCGCGCTCGGACTCCCCGCGCTGACGTTCCGCGCGTGGTTCGAAGCGCAATACGGCCGCGAGGCTTGGGATGCGCTCTACAAGATTCCGCGCACGCAGTGGATGGATTACCTGCGCTGGTATCGCCACGTGCTCGACCTTCCGGTGCGCAACGACACCACGCTCGTCGCGCTGCGTCCGCGCGACGACGGCCTGCTCGCGCTCGACGTCCTAGCAAACGGCAAAGGCGAAACGCTGCTCGCGCGGCACGTCGTGCTGGCCACCGGCCGCGACGGACTCGGCGGCCCGTACGTGCCGCCCGTCGCGCAACGTGCGCCGCGCACGCGCTGGGCCCACTCGTCGGAGCCGATCGATTTCGCGGCGCTCGCCGGCAAGCGCGTCGGCGTGGTCGGCGCGGGTGCGTCCGCGTTCGACAATGCGGGCACGGCGCTCGAAGCCGGCGCCGCACGCGTCGACCTGTTCTTCCGCCGTGCGGACATTCCGCGCATCAACAAGCTGACGGGCATCGGCAGCCCGGGCCTCGTGCACGGCTACGCCGGTCTCGGCGACGCGGCGAAGTGGCGCTTCATGCACTACGCGCTGACGTCGCAGACACCGCCGCCGCGCGACAGCGTGCTGCGCGTGTCTCGGCATGCGCATGCGTATTTCCATCCGGGCAGCCCGGTCGAAACGCTCGTCGAACACGCGGACGGCCTCGACGTGATCACGCCGCGCGGCCGCTACACGGTCGACTTCCTGGTCTTCGCGACGGGTTTTCATTCGGACTGGACGACACGCGCGGAATTCGCATCGTTCGGGCCGCACGTGCGGCGCTGGAAGGATCGCTATCGTCCTGAACCGGGCACGTCGCTCGACGAGCTCGCCGAGTCGCCCGATCTCGGCCCCGCGTTCGCGTTCCAGGAGCGCGAGCCCGGTGCATGCCCGGCCATCACGCGCATTCATTGCTTCAACCATGCGGCGAGCCTGAGCCACGGCAAGCTGTCCGGCGACATTCCCGCGATCAGCGCCGGCGCCGAACGGCTCGCGCGCGGCATCGCGAGCCGGTTGTTCGATGCCGATCGCGAGCGCCACTACGACGCGCTCGTCGAATTCGCGAACGCCGAGCTGCAAGGCGACGAATGGCACGACGCCGACGCATGAGCGCCGCTGCGATCAACGACTCTCGAAAAAGGAACCCACCACGATGACCGAACCCGTCACGCCGGCCGCCACGCCGGATACGATCGACGCCGTCGCCGGCTTGCGCGACGGCGATGCGGTAACCGCCCTGCGCCGTGCCCGCGACAAGGTGCTGCTGCATACGCGATTGAGCGAAGCCGCACTGTTCGATCCGGCGCTGCCCGATCTTTCGCTAGCCGAACGATTGCATGCGGCGCGGTATGTCGCGTGGCGCTCGAACGCGCATGTGCTCGCCGCAACCTACCGCACGCGACTGCTCGACGCGGGCGGCACGCCGGACGACATCGCGCATGCGGACGCCGATGCGTTCGACGCGCTGCCGCCACGCATCGGCGCACTGCTCGCGCATGCACGCCGGCTGACACTGTCTCCTGTCGATGCGCGGCAGTCCGATCTCGATGCGCTGAAGTCGGCCGGCCTCACGACGCCGGCGATCGTCGCGCTGTCGCAGCTCGTCGCGTTCGTTACCTATCAATTGCGCGTCGCGGCGGCCGCGCGCGCGTTGCAGGCACGCGCCGTCAAGGAGGCCGCATGACGACCACGACCGCCCACGGCTTCACGTCCGACACGCTCGGCTGGCGCGCCTGGCTCGACACCGTGCCGCTCGACGGCGCAACGGCCGACCAGCTCGCGGTGCTCGAAGCGAGCCACCCGCAGGCGAAAACGTCCGACTATTACCTGCTGCTCGTCCATCTGCCCGAGATCCTGCGGCAGCGCTCGGGCGTGTTCAACGCGATCATGTACGGCCCCGGCGGGCTGTCGCGCGCGGAACGCGAACTGGCGAGCACGGCCGTGTCGCGCGTGAACGGCTGCGTGTATTGCGCGTCGGTGCATGCGCAGCGCTTCACGCAGCTCGCGAAGCGCACCGATGCGATCGAACAGGTGTTCGACGATCCGGCCGCCGCGGGCACGACCACGCGCGAACGCGCGATCATCCGCTATGCGATCGCGTTGACCGAACGGCCCGACAAGGTCGACGAGCACGACATTGCCGCGCTCGAAGCCGAAGGGCTCACCCATGAGGAAATTCTCGACCTGTCGCACGCCATCGCGATCTTCGCGTGGGCGAACCGGTTGATGCTGACGCTGGGCGAGCCGGTGTTTCCGGAGCCGGCGGCCAGCACCTGATGCACCGATGCGCGGTGTCACCGATACCCCGCGCTTCTCCAGCGATCCCCGCTGTCCCGCTTGACGACCGCGCGCCTACCTATTATGGTACGATCATTCAATAATTCTGGAAATGCGATGGCGCGCCCCAGGGAATTCGACGAAGACGCGGTGCTCGACGCCGTGATGGACACCTTCTGGCGCTACGGCTACGAGGCGACGTCCGCGCAGGATCTCGTGCAAGCCACCGGCCTCGGCCGCGGCAGCCTGTATGCGGCGTATACGAACAAGGACGGCCTGTTCGAGCAGGCTATGCTGCGCTACAACCGGCGCTCGCACGAGAACGTCGACCTGCTTCGCGGGCCGGGCCCCGTGCTGGACTGCTTGCGTACGCTGCTGGTCGGTGTCGTCGACGACGATCTGAACGCAGCTCAAAAACGCGGCTGCCTCGCGACGAATACGGCCATCGAACGCGCGAGCCGCGACGCGCATGTGGCGGAACTCGTGCGCGAGAACTTCCGGATCATGCGCACGGGCATCCAGGAAGCCATCGAGCGCGGACAGGCAACCGGCGAAATCGACGCTGCCGGCCACGCCGAGGATCTCGCGTGGTTCGTGTTCAACGCGATGCAGGGGCTGCGTGTGCTCGCGAAAACCTCGACCGACAAGGACCGGAAGCGGCTCGTCGCCATCGTGGACCGGACACTGCGCGTGCTTGGCTGAGCAAAAAATTTTGCCCAGTTATGGAATGACCGTTCCACAAAAAGGAAATCCGATGGATACCTCGCTTTCTTCCGTTTCACATCCCGCGGCACGGCTGCCGTTCGCGGTCGTCGTGCTCGGTCTCACCGTGTTCTGCATCGGCACCACCGAAGTAATGGTGTCGGGGCTGCTGCCGCTGCTCGCGCATGAATTCGGCACGTCGATTCCGACAGCCGGCCTGCTGATCTCCGGTTACGCAGCCGGCGTAGTCGTCGGCGGCCCGGCGATGACGCTCGCGCTTCTGCGTGTGCGCCGCAAGACAGCGCTGCTCCTGCTGCTCGGTGTGTTCGTGGCCGGCCAGGCGCTCGGCGCGGTCGCGACGAGCTATGCATTGCTGATGATCTCGCGCGTCGTCGCAGCGTTTGCGCAGGGCTCGTTCTTCGGGATCGGCTCGCTGCTCGCGATCGATCTCGCCGGCCCCCGCGCGAAAGGCCGTGCGCTCGCAGTGATGTTCGGCGGCCTGACGATCGCCAACATCGCGGGCGCGCCGTTCGGCACGCTGATCGGCGAGCAGTACGGCTGGCGCGCGAGCTTCTGGGCCGTCACGGTGCTGGCCGTGCTGAGCCTCGTGGCGACCGCGTGGGTCGTGCCCGCCCAGGCGCGCCCGCCCTATCACGGCGTCGCGCGCGAATTCGCGTCGTTCCGGCGGACAAGGCTGTGGCTCGCGCTCGGCATCTCGGCGCTGAGCCAGGCCGGGCTGTTCGCCGCGTACAGCTACTTCTCACCGATCCTCACCGAGGTCGGCGGCTTCTCCCGCGCGAGCGTGCCGGCCTTGCAGGCGCTGTTCGGCATCGGCTGTTTCGTGGGCACCCTCGTCGGCGGCCGCCATACCGATCGCCATCCGCGCGGCATCCTCTGCGCGGGCCTCGCGGCCCTGACCGTCACGATGGCCGCGTTCGGCATCCTGGCGCACTGCCCGATCGGCGCGATCGCCGCGCTGGCCGCGTTCGGCGTGGCGGCATTCTCGATCAATCCCGCGCTGCAGGCCCGCGCGATCGCGGAAGCGCCGCATGCGCCGACGCTCGCGACGACGGCGAACACGTCCGCCTTCAATGTCGGCAACACCGTCGGCCCGTGGCTCGGCGGCGTGGCGATCAATGCCGGGCTCGGCTTTGTGTCGTCGGTCTGGGTCGGCGTCGCGCTCGCCGCGCTGGCCCTGATCCTCGCACTCGCGTCCACACGCCCGGACGCTTCTTCCGCTTCCGATTCACCCACAGGCCCGACAGGAGCAACCTCATGAGCACTTCCACAACGCAGCAAAACCGCACGCAGGTCGCCGTTCTCGGCATCGGCGTGATGGGCACGCCCATCGCCCGCAACCTCGCCCGCAAGGGCTTCGTCGTCCGCGCGTGGAACCGCACGCGCGCGAAGGCCGACGCGCTCGCAATCGACGGCGTCGCGGCCTTCGACACGCCGGCCGGGGCCGTTGACGGCGCACACGTCGTCGTCACCGTGCTGAACGACGCCAACAGCGTGTTGCAGGCCATGCAGGCCGCCGCGCCGGCACTCGTGCGCGGCACGCCGTGGGTGCAGATCAGCACGGTCGGCGTGCGCGGCATCGCGTCGCTCGCCACGTTTGCGCAGGCACAAGGGCTCGTGTTCTACGATGCGCCCGTGCAGGGATCGCGACAGCCGGCCGAGCAGGCTCAGCTCGTGGTGCTCGCGTCCGGCCCGGCGTCGGCGCGCGCGCAGGTGCAGCCGGTGTTCGACGCGATCGGCCGGCGCACGGTCTGGGTCGCCGACGACGGTTCGACGGGCGCAAGCAGTCGGCTGAAGCTCGCACTCAATCACTACGCGTTCGCGCTGACGCACGCGGTGGCGGAGAGCCTGAAGCTGGCCGGTTCGCTCGGCGCGGACCCGCGCCACGTGATCGACGTCGTGTCGGGCGGCCCGATGGACAACGCGTACTTCCAGGCGAAGGGCGCGCTGATCCTGAACCACGACTTCCGCCCCGCGTTCACGATCGTCAACGCGGTAAAGGACGCGACGCTGATCGCGCAGGCCGCCCGGGACGCGGGCATGCAGGCCGACATCGCGAATGCGAGCCTCGCGCGCTTTCAGCGAGCGGCCAACGCGGGGCACGGTGACAAGGACATGGCCGCGTCGTTTCTTGCATGAAACGGCGGCGGTGGCGGCGCTGCGTTGTCCGAGCCTGAGTCGAAGCGCTGCCGCAACCGGCTCGCGGCCCCACGGCTAAACGCGGCGTCCGACGCTGCCCGTTACGATCGGCCCGGCCATGTGCCCGCGGGCACCGCTGGCCGGCATCGCCGGAAACGCCGGGTCGCCGCCTCACGCCTTGTGCGTCGACAGCAAAATACTCGTCTCGGTATTCGCGATCCCGTCGATCAGCCGGATCGCGCCGAGCACGCGATCGAAATGCTCGAGCGAATCGGCATGCAACTCGGCGACCAGATCCCAGCGTCCGTTGGTACTGTGGATCGACGCGACGTTCGGATGCCCGCGCAGCACCTTCACCACTTCCGCGCCGCGATTGCCCTGCACCGCGATCGACATCAGCGCGCGGATCCGGTGCCGCTCCGCTGCCGGCTTGAGCCGCACCGTATAGCCGACGATCACGCCGTTCTTCTCCAGCCGCGTCAGCCGGTTCTGCACGGTCGCGCGCGCGACGCGCAGCGCCTTCGCGAGCGCGACGACCGGCAGCCGCGCGTTGTCGCGCAGCAGCGCGATAAGCTGCCGGTCGACGTCGTCGAGCGTAATCATGAACGACCCTTCCTGTTGAGCGTGAACCGGCCGCAAGCTTGCCGGACATTGCGCATTCCGACCAGCAGCGCTTGAACAAACTGCCGGATGTGGCAAGCAATTTGCCAAGTCTATCGATAAATCTGCCACTTTTGCCGTCTTTTTGTTGGCTCGACTCCCGGAAATAATGACTCCATCGACCGGCCAAACCCGCCGCGACGCCGCTTTTCATGGAGCCGGGGCCCGGGCCGCAGCGCCCGCCCCGGCCGACCGGAACGCCGGACATCCGGTCCGGCAAAAAAATGGAGACTGACCGATGACCCGCTTCCTCGACGTTCCCGCCACCGCCCGACTGATCGCCAAAACCGGCGTCACGCCGTTCCTGCGCGAACTCGTCGACACGCTGCGCGCCGATTACCTGCACTGGGCCGACTTCGACAAGTCGCCGCGCGTGGCCTGCCACTCGCGCAACGGCGTGATCGAACTCATGCCCGTCGCGAACGACTCGCTCTTCGCGTTCAAGTACGTGAACGGCCACCCCGTGAACGCCGCGCGCGGCATGCACACCGTGATGGCGTTCGGCGCGCTCGCCGAAGTCGATACCGGCTACCCGCTGCTGCTCGCCGAGCTCACGCTGACCACCGCGCTGCGCACCGCCGCAACGTCGGTGCTCGCCGCGCAGGCTCTCGCACGCCCCGACTCGCGCACGATGGCGCTGATCGGCAACGGCGCGCAAAGCGAATTCCAGGCGATCGCGTTCCACACGCTGCTCGGCATCGAAGAGATCCGCGTGTTCGACGTCGATCCGCTCGCCACCGACAAGCTCGTGAAGAACCTCGCCGCCTATCCGGCGCTGCGCGTCGTGCGCGCCGCGTCGACCGCCGATGCCGTGCGCGGCGCCGACATCGTCACGACCGTCACCGCCGACAAGGCCTACGCGACGATCGTCACGGCCGACATGATCGAGCCCGGCATGCACCTGAACGCGGTCGGCGGCGATTGCCCAGGCAAGACCGAGCTCGACGCCGGCGTGCTGCATGCGGGCCGCGTGTTCGTCGAATTCGAGCCGCAGTCGCGCATCGAAGGCGAGATCCAGCAGATGCCGGCCGACTTCCCCGTCACCGAACTGTGGCGCGTGCTGCAAGGCGAGACGACCGGCCGCGAACGCGCGGACGAAGTCACGGTGTTCGACTCGGTCGGCTTCGCGCTCGAGGACTATTCGGCGCTGCGCTACCTCTACGCGCTCGCGCAGCAGCACAACGCCGGCATCGAGATCGCGCTGATCCCGCCGGCTGTCGATCCGAAGAACCTGTTCGCACTGATCGACGATCCGGCCGCGATCTCCCAGGCTCACGCGACGTTCGTCGCCGAAGCCGTCGCCGCCTTCGCCCGCTGACCGTCATTGCCGGGCGGCGTGCGTGCCGCCCGGTTCCTCGTCTCTCGCCACTACCGTTCATGAATCTCGTATCGATCCAGGCGCCGGCCGCCGTCGTGATGATCCGGCCGCACCGCTTCCTGCCCAACCCGCAGACCGCGGCCGACAACGCGTTCCAGCGCACGGCCGCCGCCGGCGCACGCGACACCGCGTCGGTGTCCGCCGCCGCGCGCGACGAAGTCACGGCCGCCGCACACACGCTCGCCGAAGCAGGCGTGCGCGTGCACGTATTCGACGACCACGGCGAGCGCGACACGCCCGACTCCGTGTTCCCGAACAACTGGTTCTCCACGCATCCGGGCGGCCACGTTGCGCTGTACCCGATGGTCAGCCCGAACCGCCGACGTGAACGGCGCATGGACATCGTCGAGATGCTGAAGGCCGACTACCGCGTGCAGGACGTGATCGACTACTCGGGGCTCGAATACGACGACGTGTTCCTCGAAGGCACCGGCGCGATGGTGCTCGATCACGTCGCGCGGATCGCGTACACCGCCCGCTCGCGCCGCGCCGATCCGGTTGCGCTCGAACGCTTCTGCACGCACTTCAACTTCGAGCCGATCTGCTTCGACACGGCCGACGCGAACGGGCGGCCGATCTATCACACGAACGTGATGATGAGCGTCGCGACCGAGTTCGCGATGGTCGGCCTCGACCTGATCGCCGACCGCCGGCGCCGCGACGAAATCGCGCAACGCCTGACCGAAACCGGCCGCACGGTGATCGCGCTCGACTACGCGCAGATCGCGAATTTCGCGGGTAATACGCTGGAGCTGTCGGGCAAGGACGGGCGCGTGCTCGCGCTGTCGCGGCGCGCATTCGACTGCCTGAGCGGCGAACAGCGCGCCGCGATCGAGCGCTCGGCGCGGCTGCTGCCGCTCGATGTGCCGACGATCGAACTGGCCGGCGGCTCGGTGCGCTGCATGCTCGCGGGCATTCATCTCGCGCGGCGCGCGTCGATGCATGACGTGAAGGAAAGCGAATCGGTAGAGCAGCAACGTGAAGCGGTAACGGTCGCCGTCGCCTGAGAGAACCCATGTCCGCCATTGCAGCGGACTGTCCGACACAACTGGATGCATCGATCTCCGAACCGGATCGATGCATCCGTTCATCACTCAACCCGCCAACAGCTTCAGCCCGGCCGGCAGCGTTTCGCCGAACACGCGTGCCGTGTCGGCTTCGTCGAACGCGATCGCTTCGCGCACCATGTCGATCCACGCCGCCGATGCGTTGGCCGCCGACAAACGCTTGATCACCGCTTCGCGCGTGTCGTCCGGCAAATCGCGTTCGCGGTCGCCGGTCATGCGCGCGATTTGCGCCACCGCGAACGCCGCGGGTTCGACCTGTTTCCAGTCGAGCGCGAACAGCGCGTCGAGCCAGCGGTTCGCCACGTCGGCCGGCACGACACTGTGCGCGCTGCCGTAGAACGGCCGGCGCGCACCGATCCGCCCGAGCGCCCACGCGCACAGCGTGCGCTCGGACGGCTTCTGCAATTGCCCGATCAAACGCTCGGCCAATTCCACCTTGCGCTCGACCGGCAGCCGCTCGAGCGACGCCGACAAGCGCGTCATGTCGGCGGGGCCGACCTTGGCCGGGTCGAACGGCAGCTTGCGGCGCTTGTCGTCGGACGGTTCGAGGAACGCGATCGCGTCGCGCACCTGCGTCTGCGCATCGTCGTCGAGGCCGCCGGCCGCGCGACGCCACAGCGTCCACCACTCGGACCACACCTGCGCGTCGTTCACGTACTGGATTCCGTCGTCGAACAGCGGCCAGAGCTGCTCGATGCGCCACGCGTCGAGCGGATGACCGAAGCCCGGGCGCAGGCAATAGCCGGCGAGATTCAGCCACGCGCGTTCGTGATCGGCCGAACGCCGGCGCCGACGCGCACGCGCGAGCAATGCGTCGAACAGTTCGCGCGCGAGCGCGACGTCCCACTCGTCGCGCGGGCCGAGCACCTGCTCCAGTTGCGCGCGCAACCGTCGCGTGTCCTTCGGCGTGACGTCCGCCGCCTTGCCGCCGAACGAACGGTCGATCAACTCGATCGCGTGGTCCAGACGCGGATGGCGCGCGAGTGCAGCGTCGCCGCCCTGCGCGGGCGCATCGCCGCGCAGCTGGAATTCGAGCCGCCAGCGGCGCGACGCATCGTCGGTCGCGATGCAGTGCATTTCGAGCGTGCCGACCTCGGTCAGCGACGCGGTGAGTTTCACCGGCGTTTCGCGCGCATCGCTGCCGGCCTTGCGGTCGACGACCGTCGCGATCGGCGGCAGCCGCACGAAATCGCCGCCGTCCAGGTCGACGAGATCGCCGGGCTGGTACACGGTGTCGGCCACCGTCGACACGAGGTGGAAACGCACCGGCTGCCCGAGCTGCAGCGCGAACGTGCGATCCTCGAGCCGGATCTCGCGGCCTTCTTCCGAACCGCGCGGCAGCAGGCAGACGCCGCGCGCCACCGCGTCGCCGGCGCCATCGTCGAGAACCAGGAAGTAGCTGCGCGCCGATCCGCCGCCGATGCGTGGCGCATGCCCTGCCCGCGCCAGCCCGTAGGCCACCGCGCCGCGCGCGACCGCGACGTCCGGATGCGCGTTGTGCAGCACGTCGAGCGGCGCGCCGCGCCACGCGCCGAGCGTCTGCGCAAGACGGCCGGCGAGCGCGCCCGCGCGGAACACACCGCCGTTGAGCAGCAGCGTGTCGGGCAGCGGGCCTTCCGCATGACGGTTCAGGAACGCGGCGACGTGCCGCGTGACGGCCGGGTCGCTCGCGTACGGCAACCCGAATTCGACGATCGCGGCCCGCGCACGGCGCGGCAGTTCGCCGGCCGCGACCTGCGGAAAGAAACCGTCGACGACGATCTGCTCGACTTCCTGCCGCGTGAGCTCCGCCGAGCGCGCACCGCCGACCAGCTTGCTGCCCGCGCCGAGCAGCGTCACGGTGACGGACGCGGGCGCGTCGTCGCCGAGCAGCCGCTCCTTCGCCGCGCGGCAGCGCTCGACGAGCTGCGACAGGCTCGCGGCCGACAGCCGCGTGCCGGGCTCGGTCAGCCGCGTCTCGACCAGGCGCGCGAGCGCGAGGTCCATGTTGTCGCCGCCGAGCATCAGGTGATTGCCGACGCCGACGCGCGTGAAGGTGGGCTCGCCGTCGTCGCCCGGCGCGACGTCGACGAGCGTGAGGTCGGTCGTGCCGCCGCCGACGTCGCAGATCAGCACGCGCCGCGCCGAGGCGAACGTATCGCGCAACGTCGCGCGCTGGCCGTACAGCCAGTCGTAGAACGCGGCCTGCGGCTCTTCCAGCAGCCGCAGCGCCGGCAGTTTCGCGCGCCTGGCGGCCTCGACCGTCAATGCGCGCGCGCCGTCGTCGAACGACGCAGGCACCGTGAGGATCACGTCCTGCTTCGCGAGCGGTGCATCGGGAAAATGTGCGTCCCATGCGGCACGCACGTGCGCGAGATAGCTCGCGCTCGCATCGACCGGCGACACCTTGTCGACGCCGTCGGCCGCGCCCCACGGCAGGATCGCCGCGAGCCGGTCGACCGATGCGTGCGACAACCAGCTCTTCGCGCTGGTCACGAGCCGCCCCGGCACCTGCGCGCCGAGCGTGCGCGCATAGCGGCCGATCACGGCCGGCAGCGCGTTGGCCGCGGCCGATTGCGCGCTGGCCTTCGGAGCGTCCGCCCACGGCAGGCGCAGCGCGTCCGGCGGCAGTTCGCCCGCCGCCGGGTGATAGCGCACCGACGGCAGCAGCGGCTGCGCCGCCACCGCGCCGGGGCCGACCAGCTGCTCGACGTCGAACACGCGGATTGCGTCGGAGCCGGCCTCGACGTACGCGACGACCGTGTTGCTCGTGCCGAGGTCGATGCCGACCGTATAGCGCTTCATCTCGCTCAGGCGGCGCCGCGCACGTCGAACTCGACCTTCCAGCGCTCGTCCGTGCCGCTCGGGATCGCCTCGAGTTCGAGCGTGCCGGCTTCGGTCACGCGCGCATGCAGCTTCACCGGCACGATCTCGCCGACCGTACGCCCTTCGGCGGGCAGCGTCGCCTGGATTTCCTCGAGCTCCTGCAGCTCTTCCGGCGACCAGTAGTCGAGCAGCGTGCCGACCTGGTCCTGGCGTCGCACCGACGAGCCGAAGAAGCGGAACTGCACCGGTTCGCCGACAACGAGGCCGAACTCCTGCGGCGGCAGCGCCGCGTCGGTGCCCTCCTCCATCCCGAACGGCGCGACGCACAGCGCCTGCACCGGCGGCTCGAGCCCCGGCACCGCCGGCATCGCAGACTCGATCGCGACGTAGTACGCACGCGCCGTGCCGCCGCGAATGCGCACGCCACGGCCGCGCTTCACGAAGCCGTAGTACGCCGCGCCGCGCGCGACCGCGAGATCGAGATCCGCGCCTTCGAGCAGGCGCGCGGGCGGCGCACCTTCGGCGGCAAGCCAGCCGTTGAGCGTATCGAGCACGCGCTGCGTGAGCAGCGTCGACTTGAACACGCCGCCGTTGAACAGCACCGCGGTCGGATGCAGGAACGTCGCGCCTTGCGGCAGCGTGCGCTGCACGCCTTCGAGCGCGTCCAGCGCCGCGACCTGGCGGCCGAGGAACGCCGCGAGATGGCGCGTGATGCCCGCGTCCTGCGCATACGGCAGGCCGAGCTGCGTAAGGCCGACACGCGCGCGGCTCACGGGGCGCGCCGCTGCATCGACTTGCGGGAAGAAGCCTTCGAGGATCGTCTGCGTGAGTTCCGCGCGCGTGAGCTCCGTGCGGATCGAGCCGCCGATCAGCTTCGAGCCGCGGCTCGGCACGACGAGCGGCACCGCGTCGATCGTCGGGTCGGACAGCAGCGTTTCCTTCGCGGAGCGGCACGCGTAGGTCAGTGCGCGCAGTTGCCACGGATCGGCCTGCGTACCCTGCTGCGCGAGCTTGCGCGCGACCACGTGCGCGAGCGCGAGGTCCATGTTGTCGCCGCCGAGCAGGATGTGCTCGCCGACCGCCACGCGATGCAGTTCGAGATTGCCGTCGCGCTCGACCACCGCGATCAGCGACAGGTCGGTCGTGCCGCCGCCGACGTCGACGCACAGGATCAGGTCGCCGACCCGCACCTGCTTGCGCCAGCCCCCTTCGCTCTTCTGGATCCAGCTGTAGAGCGCCGCTTGCGGCTCCTCGAGCAGCGTCATCCGCGAGTAGCCGGCGGCGCGGGCGGCTTCCGCCGTCAGTTCGCGCGCGGCCGGGTCGAACGACGCGGGGATCGTGACCGTCACGTCCTGGTCCGCGAACGGCGCATCGGGATGGGTGTGGTCCCACGCTTCGCGCAGGTGCGTCAGGTAGCGGATCGAGCTTTCCAGCGGCGACACGCGCGACACTTCGGGCGGCGCATCGCTCGGCAGGATCGCCGCGCGGCGATCGACGCCCGGGTGGCACAGCCAGCTCTTCGCGCTCGACACGAGGCGGATCGGCGTGCCCGCGCCGCGGGTGCGCGCCATCTCGCCGACCGCGAAGCCGCGCGAGGCCGTCCACGGCAGCGTCAGGTCGCCCTGCGTCAGCTCGCTTTCATGCGGAAGATAAAGGAACGACGGCAGCAGGTCGCGCGACTCCAGCGCGCCCGGCGCGGTCAGCTGCGCGATCGGCAGCACCTGCTGCGTGATTTTTTCGCCGTCGCTCGCGGCGCTGTCGACGTACGACAACGCGCAGTGGGTCGTCCCGAGGTCGATACCGATCGAATAGCGCGGATCGCTCACAGTTCCACCTCCGCCGGTGCGATGACCGATGCGTCGTGGCTGCCCGTCAGCTTCGGCAGGCGCACGTCGGCAACCCGCCAGCCGCGATGGCTGACCGTGCCGGTGAACGGCGCGGCGCCGACCACGTTGCCCGTCACGCGCACGGCCGTCGCGTCGAAGCCCGCCGGCAGCGTCACGCGGCTGCCTTCGGCTTCGTCGCGCACCGGCACGATCGTGAAGTGTTCGCGCAGCGCGGCGCGGCAGCCGTCGTGCACGAGGCGTGCGGCGGCGCCGATGTCGGCGTCGCCGTAGCCGGCGATGTCTTCCTCGACGAAGTCGATGAAGCGGGCGTCACGCTGCAGCAGGCCGAGCAGTTGCAGCGCCGCTTGCGGGCTCGCTTCGCGCAGTTCGGGGGCCGGCGCCTTCACGGGCTCAGGCGCCGGGGCCGCGGCGGGGGCCGGAGCGGGTGCGGGTGCAACCGGCGCGGGTGCCGGGGCGCCGTCGCGCACGCGCAGCACGCCGGCCGCGAATTCGCGGTTGCCGATCACGGAGAAGAATGTGCCGACGGCCAGCGATAGCCGGCCGAAGAAGGACAGATTCGATTCGGGCATGGGGTCTGGACTCCTGTGGGCTCGCGACACGGCGAGCATCTTGCTTGAGCGCCGGGCGGCGGCGTGCGATTGCGCACTGCCGCCGCCCGACGCGTGATTCGGACGCACCCTCGCGGGTGCGGAAAACCCGTATTTTGCCCTGTGACGGGCAAACCGGGCAGAAGTTGGGGGACAGATCACGGCGGCGCACGCATTTCGCGCCGCGCCGGATTGCGTCGGACTACACGTTATCGCGGGTCGAAGGCGATGTTGCGGCGCATCAGCGCGGCTTGCGGCGGCGCGCCGCCTTCGCTTCGAATTCGCGCGACAGCATGCCGAGCGTGACTTCGCCGAAGCGGGCGAGCAGCGCCGTCTCGGCCTCCTTCAGCGCCGCCGACAGATGCGCGTTGACCGCCTGTTCGACCAGGCATTCGGGCGTGTCCTCGGTCACCAGATCGGAAAACACCGGCGGCTCGCCCACCGCGCGATAGACGTCGAGCAGCGTGATGCCGTCGAGCGGGACGCTGAGCGCCCAGCCGCCGCCGTGGCCTTTCTCCGACTGCACGTAGCCGCAGTCGCGCAGCCCGCCGAGCAGGCGTCGCACGACGACCGGGTTCGTGCACAGCATCGTCGCGATCGCCTCCGACGTCAGCGGGCCATCGGCCTGGTCCATGTGGATCAGCGCATGCAGCATGCGCGATAAACGGCTATCGGTTCTCACGGACGGGCGGCTCCCACTCTCGAAACTTCTGAAGTTGCATGAATGATATCACCAGCCTATCATGCAACTTCTCGTGTTTCATGAGTTGGCCGCCATCGAAGCACGTCTTTCGCTCGTATGAACTCAGGAATCGGGAAAGGAGTGGACACATGCAGATGCATCATGACGTGATCGTGGTCGGCGGCAGCTTCGCCGGGCTGTCGGCCGCAATGCAGCTCGCGCGGGCGCGACGCCGCGTGCTCGTGATCGACGTGGGCCGGCCGCGCAATCGATTCGCCGAACATGCGCACGGTTTTTTCGGGCAGGACGGCAAGCCGCCTGCGGAGATCGTCGCGCAAGCCGCCGCGCAACTGGCGGCCTATCCGACCGTGCGGCGGATCGCGGGCGAAGCGCGCACCGCCGAGCGCGACGCGAGCGGCGGCTTTCACGTAACGCTCTCGGACGGCAGCCGTGCGAGCGCCGACCGGCTGATCCTCGCAACCGGCATTCGCGACGAACTGCCCGCGTTGCCGGGGCTCGCGCAACGCTGGGGCATCAGCGTGCTGCACTGTCCGTATTGCCATGGCTACGAGGTGGCGGGCCGGCAACTCGGCGTGCTGGCGACGCATCCGCTGTCCGTGCATCAGGCGATCCTGATTCCGGACTGGGGGCCGACGACGTGGTTCACGCAGGGCGTGGTCGAAGCGAATGAGCAGGAGGCGGCGCTGCTCGGCGCGCGCGGCGTGCGCATCGAGCGCTCGCCTGTCGTCGAAATTCTGGGCGAGGCGCCGCGAATCGAAGCGTTGCGGCTCGCGGACGGGCGAGTCGTGTCCATCGATGCGTTGTTCATCGGCGCGCGTACGGAGATGGCCAGCGATCTCGCGCAACAGCTTGGCTGCGCGTTCGACGAAGGGCCGCTCGGTGCGGCGATTCGCGTCGATACGTGGAAGCAGACGAGCGTGCCCGGCGTGTTCGCGGCCGGCGATGCCTCGAGCCTGATGACGAATGCGACGTTCGCGTCGGCGTCGGGCGTCGCGGCCGGGGTCGGTGCGCATCGGTCGTTGATTTTCGGGCTCGACGCGTGCAATGGATGAAGCCGCGCGCGGCATGGCCGTCACACGACGAAGGGCCATGCTCGTGGAACCTGCAACGCACGCGCTCACGTCGAGCTGCGCGCGTGCTCGCGGAATCCATGGCCGCATCGATGGATTCGACGAGCGATGTGATGTTTAATCAATGCTCGGCCACACCGGCATCAAGAGACATCCCATGCTCGACCTTGAAGACCTTCGACTCGTTCGCGCGATCGGCGCGTCGCGCTCGCTGGCATCCGCAGCGCGGCTGCTCGATCTCACGCCGCCCGCCGTCACGATCCGCCTGCAGCGGATGGAATCGCGACTCGACGTCAGGCTCGCCGTGCGGCAGCCGAAAGGGATCGAGCTGACCGACGAAGGGCAGCGGCTCTATCAGGAAGCCGTCGAGATTCTCCAGCGTGTGGACGCGCTGCCCGGCAGCATTGCGGGCGGTCACGGCGACGTGCAGGGCTCGCTGCGCGTCGTTGCGCCGTTCGGCTTCGGACGTAAGTACGTCGCGCGGATCGTGCGCGACGTGCAGCGCGCGCATCCGAAGCTCGACATCTCGCTGCATCTGTCGGAGAGTCCGCTGACCAGCGCGGCCGGCGCGGACGTGGTCATCCACGTCGGCAGCCTGAAATCGTCGTCGTGGATAGGCTATCCGCTCGCGCCCAACGAGCGCTTCCTGTGCGCAAGCCCCGGTTACGCGCGTCGCATCAAGGCGCTGAACCATCCGTCCGACCTGGCGCACTACGACTGCCTGTGCCTGCGCGAGAACGACGAGGACATTACGCGCTGGCGCTTCTCGCAGCCCGGCGACGGCAAAGGCGAATCCCGACGATCCGCGGTGATCCGCGTCACGGGCGCGCTGTCGTCGAACGACGGCACCGTCATCACCGACTGGGCGCTCGCAGGGCTCGGCATCGTGGAGCGCTCGGAGTGGGACGTCGCGCCGCAGCTCGCGAGCGGCAAGCTCGTCAGGCTGCTGCCCGACTGGCATCTCCCGCCAGCCCCCGTTACCGCGCTGCTGCCCTCGCGCACCGGCCGCTCCGCGCGGCAACGGGTGTTTCTCGAAGCCGCCACGCAATTCCTCGACCCGCCGCCCTGGCGCAGCCCGGCCTGAGCGCCGTCCTGCCATTAAATCTTGCTTAATGGATGATTTTCCGCCCATTAAACACGCGGCATGCCAGACGCCCTACAGTGCTCGCATCGGTCACCCTCGAGGCAACGCATCATGGGCATCCCCCTCCTGAACACCCCCGCCGCATTGATCGACGTCGATCGCATGCGTGACAACATCGCGCGCATGCAGGCGCATCTGGATGCGCTCGGCGTCACGTTCCGGCCGCACGTGAAGACCACCAAGTGCCGGCAGGTCGTCGACGCGCAAATCGCGGCGGGCGCGCAAGGCATCACGGTGTCCACACTGAAGGAAGCCGAACAGTTCTTCGAGGGCGGCGTGCGCGACATCGTCTACGCGGTCGGGATGATCCCCGCGAAGCTCGGTCAGGCGCTCGCGCTGCGCCGGCGGGGCTGCGACCTGAAGATCGTCGCCGACACCGTACAGACCGCACGTGCCATCGCTGAATTCGGACGCGAGCATGGCGAACGCTTCGAAGTCTGGATCGAAGTCGACGTCGACGGCCACCGCTCGGGGATCGTGCCCGACGACGACCTGCTGATCGCCGTCGGCTGCGCGCTGGTCGACGGCGGCATGACGCTCGGCGGCGTGCTCGCGCATGCCGGCTCCAGCTACGAATACGACACACGCGACGCGCTGGCCGCGATCGCGGAACAGGAGCGCAGCCGCACCGTGCGCGCCGCCGAGCGACTTCGGGCAGCCGGGCTGCCGTGCCCGGTCGTGAGTATCGGATCGACGCCGACCGCGCTGTCGGCAGAAAACCTCGACGGCGTGACGGAAGTCCGCGCAGGCGTGTACGTGATGTTCGACCTCGTGATGCACAACATCGGCGTGTGCGCACTGTCAGACATCGCGCTGTCGGTACTGACCACCGTCATCGGGCACCAGGAAGAGAAAGGCTGGGCGATCGTCGACGCGGGCTGGATGGCGATGAGCCGCGATCGCGGCACGCAGCGGCAGGCGCGGGATTTCGGCTACGGCCAGGTGTGTACCGAAGCGGGCGACGTGCTCGGCGAGTACGTGGTAAGCGCAGCCAATCAGGAACACGGCATCGTGTCTCGCCTCGGTGCGCCCGATACGAACATCGCGCAGCGGTTTCCGATCGGTACCCGGTTGCGGATCCTGCCGAACCACGCGTGCGCGACCGGCGCGCAGCATCCGGAATACCACGCGCTGAGCGACGACGGTGCCGTACAGACCTGGCCGCGCTTCTATGGGTGGTAAGGATCGCGCGGGGTGACCGGCGCGCGGATGCGATGCGCCGGTTTCCCCGGTCAAACCTGCCGCTGCATCGCCGCCCCATAGTTATTGACCGTTTGTCTACATCTGTACAACCCATAAAATCCGCGATCCGGATTGCACACGACAGGTTCCTCGCCATGCCGACAGACGCCCAGCTCCTTCTTCTCGATCGGGATGCGATCGCACCGGCCCTTCAAGCCGAGCAAGTGATGACGGCGGTCCGCGATGCCTTCGTGCTGCACAGTCAACGTGCCGGACGCGTGTTTCCGGTCGTGCGCGAGAAGCTGCATACCGGCGGCGTGTTCGGCATCAAGTCGGGCGATGTCGCGCGCCAGGATCTGCTCGGTTTCAAGGCGGCCGGCTTCTGGCCCGGCAATCGAAGCCGGGGCGGCGAGCCGCATCAGGCGACGATCGCGCTGTTCGACCCCGCCACCGGCCGCCCGCTCTGCATCATGGACGGCAATGCGATCACCACCGCCCGCACCGGCGCGGCGGGCGGCCTCGGGCTGCAGGCGCTCGCCCGGCCCGACAGCTCGCGCATCTGCGTGTTCGGCACCGGCGTGCAGGCACGCGCCCAGCTCGACCATGCGATCAGGATGCTGCCGCAAAGGTGCACGGTGCAGTACGTGAGTGTCAGCGGCGAGACGGATCCGGGGTTCGAATCGGCGTTGCGCGAACGCTGCGACATCCGCGTCGCCCGTGACCGCAACGATGCGGTGACCGACAGCGACATAGTCATCACGGCGACGCCGGGCGGCGGCCCGCTGTTCGACGCCGACGCGATTCGGCCCGGCACGCATCTGACCTGCGTAGGCGCCGATACCGCGGGCAAGCGCGAGTTGCCGGAAGGCGTACTGGAACGGGCGCGCATTTTCGTGGACGATCACGAGCAGGCGCGCAGTATCGGCGAGTGCCAGTGGGCGCCCGGACTGCCGCGCACCGAGATCGGCGACGTGCTCGCCGGGACCGTATCGGTCGATCGCTCGCCTGACGACATCACCGTATTCGACATGACGGGCCTCGCGCTACAGGATCTGACCGTTGCGCGTTTCCTGTATCGGCAGGCCGTCGACAACGGTACGGGACGCTCGATTCCATGGCCGTGGTGAGCGGCAGTTGCGTGGTATCTTCCGTCGTCATGCGCCTCACCAACGTTTCCGCCATCTCGTTCGATCTCGATGACACGCTGTGGCCGTTCGGACCTTCCGTCCAACGGGCCGAAGCGTCGCTGCATGCGTGGCTGACCGAACATGCGCCCAACACCGCGAGCGTGCTGCCGACGTCGCACGCGTTGAGCGCGTTGCGCGACGAATACGAGCGCCTGCGGCCGGATCTCGTCAGCGACTATCGTGCGTTGCGAATCGGATCGATCCGGCTTGCGCTGGAACGCGCGAACGAAGACGTCACGCTGACCGACCGCGCATACGACGTGTTCTATTCCGCGCGGAACCAGGTCGAGTTCTTCGAAGATGCGTTGCCGGCGCTTGCATGGTTGAGCGCGCGGTTTCCGTTGATCGCGGTGACCAACGGCAATGCCGATTTGCGGCTGACCGGCGGCGGCGAGTTCTTTCGTGAGACGCTCAGCGCGCGGGCGTTCGGGTTCGCGAAACCGGAGCCGGAGATCTTTCATGCGGCCGCCGCGGCGCTCGGCGTGCATGCGGCGGAACTGCTGCACGTCGGCGACGACTTTCACCTCGATATCGTCGGTGCGTTGGATGCGGGGTTGCAGGCGGCCTGGATCGTGCGCGATGAACGTCCGGGAGCGGAGCACGCCGCGCATCGCACCCCGTCTCGGCATCTGACGATTCACGACTTGTCGGCGCTGTGTCGTGTGCTGGGTGGGCCTGTCGGGGGGGCGTAGCCGCAGGCCGGCGAGATTGCGTGGTCGATCGGCCGTAGGCCGACGCATATTTAATCCGGGCCGACAACCTGACGCGGCCGAGGACGTGGAGGTATCCGGAATTTAGTGTGTGAGGCGGGTTGAGATTCAGACTCCAATGTTGAATCGTTCCGGGTAAAGCAGCGCAAACTGGGTCATCGCGCTCTTCCAATCGTGCCGGGA